>CANFZL010000161.1 GCA_947451205.1 Comamonadaceae bacterium | reverse complement strand
TTCCAAAAAGGCAAGATCGTCGGCGAAGAGTACTACCCACTGGGCAGCACCAACTTTGGCTCTTTGATGAACAAGATCAAGTTGCAAAAGCCAGACTGTATCTATGCAGCCGTGGTGGGTGGCTCTAACGTCGCGTTCTACAAGGCACTGAAAGCGGCCGGCATCACCGGCGACAAGCAACTGCTGGTGACGCTGGCGGTGACCGAGGACGAGATGACCGGCGTGGGCGGCGAGAACTTTGCCGGCTTCTATTCGTCGATGAAGTATTTCCAGTCACTCGACAACGAGAACAACAAGAAATTCGTCGCAGCCTTCAAGGCCAAGTACGGTAAAGACTCGGTCATCGGCGACGTCACCCAAGCGGGCTACCTCGGCCCGTGGTTGTGGAAGGCAGCCGTTGAGAAGGCCGGTAGCTTCGATGTCAACAAGGTCGTGGCAGCTTCTGAGACCGGCACCATCGAGCTCAAAACGGCACCTGAAGGCTACGTCAAGCTCGACCCTAACCATCACCTGTGGAGCAGATCGCGTATTGCGCAAGGGCAACTCGACAGCACCTTCAAGGTGGTGGCTGAGTCACCTGAGTTGATCAAACCGAATCCGTTTCCAAAAGGCTACCAGTAATCTCTTCGGGCCCGGTTCGCCGGGTCCGCCCCTAGCAGCCTGATTGAGCGAGCAGAACATGACCTTTTCCGAGCTACTTAACATCGGCCTGATGCAGGGCTTCGCGGGCCTGAGCCTGTTTGCAGTGCTCCTATTAATGGGTCTGGGTTTGGCCATTATTTTTGGCCAGATGGGGGTCATCAACATGGCCCACGGCGAGTTCATGACCATCGGTGCTTACACCATCTTTCTAGGTTCGACGCTGGCCGAAAAGTACGCGCCGCAATTGCACAATATTTATTTCCCGATTTCGATTCTGTTGGCCTTCGCCTTCGCTTTTGGAATAGGCTGGCTGGTCGAATGGGGCTTGATTCGCCATCTTTACAAACGTCCTCTGGACACTTTGCTGGCGACTTGGGGCGTGAGTCTGGCCATGCAACAGTCGTTTCGGACTTTCATCGGACCCAAAGAAGTCAGCCCGACATTGCCCGATTGGCTGCTCGGTTCCTGGGCGCCTGCACCTGGTTTGGACATCCCGATCAACGGCATGTTTGTGCTGGGCCTGACCGCTGTGGTGACCTGCGGCGTCCTGATTGCACTGGCCAAAAGCCGTTGGGGGTTGCGGGTTCGGGCCACCGTCAGCAACCGCACCATGGCCAACGCCATCGGTATCAACACCCAAAAGACCGACCGTCTGACATTTGCCATTGGCTGCGGCATTGCCGGCATGGCCGGTGCGGCCTTCACGACGATCGGCTCAACCGGTCCGACCTCGGGCTCGCTCTACATCGTCGACTCGTTTTTGGTCGTCACCTTTGGCGGCGCAGCCAGCTTGCTGGGCACCGTGGTGTCGGCTTTTGGGATTGCACAAACCCAATCGATCACCGAATTTTTCCTCTCGGGCTCCATGGCCAAAGTGATCACGCTGTCTCTGGTGGTGCTGATTTTGATGGTCCGGCCACAAGGACTTTTTGCCAGCAAGGTACGGCGTTGATTGCCATCACTCCACAACGGAACACTACGCCATGAATGACATCAAAGCCCTGATCAAGCGCTACCAGTTGGCCAGCCTGCTGCTGCTCACCGTCTTGCTGGCGGTGGTTTTCCCCCTCGCGCTGGACATCTTTCGCCTTAATTTAGTCGGCAAATACCTGACTTACGCTTTCGTCGCCATCGGGTTGGTGATGGTCTGGGGTTATGGCGGCGTACTGAGCTTGGGACAAGGCGTTTTCTTTGGCCTCGGTGGTTACGCCATGGCCATGTTTCTCAAGCTCGAAGCCAGCGACCCGATCAGCACCAAAATTCAGTCGACACCCGGTATCCCGGACTTCATGGACTGGAACCAACTGACCGAGCTGCCAGCTTTCTGGCTGCCTTTCAAGAGCCTGCCGCTGACCCTGATCGCTGTGGTCGCCGTGCCGTCGTTATTGGCCTGGATCGTCAGTTACGCCATGTTCAAACGTCGCGTCGGCGGTGTCTATTTCGCCATCATCACGCAAGCTGTGGCGCTGATTGTCACGGTCTTGATCATCGGCCAGCAGGGCTACACCGGTGGCGTCAACGGCATGACGGACTTGAAAACCGTGCTCGGCTGGGACACCCGCACCGATTCAGCCAAATACATCTTGTATTACATCTGCGTCGCGCTGTTGATCGCCAGCATCGTGTTGTGCCGCTGGATCCAGACCGGCAAAGCCGGCACCTTGCTGCTGGCGATGCGCGACAAAGAAGACCGGGTCCGTTTCTCGGGTTACGACGTGGCTAACTTTCGCATCTTCACCTTCTGCCTCGCCGCTGCCCTGTCCGGCATTGGTGGCGCCCTGTTTTCCTTGCAGGTCGGCTTCATGTCGCCCAGCTTCGTCGGCATCGTGCCGTCGATCGAAATGATCATCTACGCCGCCGTAGGCGGGCGCATGAGCCTGGTGGGTGCGGTCTACGGCACGCTGCTGGTGAACGCCGGCAAGACTTTTTTCTCAGAAAGCTTTCCTGACCTGTGGCTCTTTTTGATGGCGGCCATGTTCATTGGCGTCACCATGGCCTTCCCGATGGGGCTGGCGGGTGTGTGGGTCGATCACGTGGTGCCATGGTGGAACAAATGTCGTCAAGCGGCCACCCGGCATCCGCGAACAACTAGCCTGAACCAGAAAGCCAAGCCATGAGCAACACAGACTTCGCGCTGGCCATTGAAGACCTGACGGTCTCCTTCGATGGCTTCAAGGCGATCGATGCCTTGACGCTGTACATCGACAAAAACGAGTTGCGGGTCATCATCGGCCCCAACGGTGCGGGCAAAACCACGCTGTTGGACTTGATCTGCGGCAAAACTAAAGCGGCATCCGGCAGCATCAAATTCAAGAACACCGAGCTGACCAAGATGGCGGAATTCCAGCGCGTTCGGCTGGGCATCGGTCGCAAGTTTCAGACCCCTTCGATCTACGAGAACCTGAGTGTCTTTCAGAACCTGGAAGTCTCGTATCCCAAGGGACGATCTGTCATGGGGGCGCTGGCTTTCAAATGCACCGACGACGTGATGGACCGCGTCAAGATGGTGGCGCAGGATATTCATTTGGCCGACAAGTTGGACACCGAGGCTGGCCTGCTGAGTCACGGCCAAAAACAGTGGCTTGAAATCGGCATGCTGCTGATGCAAGACCCGGAACTGCTGCTGCTCGACGAGCCGATTGCCGGCATGAGTGCCCGTGAGCGCGAACTGACCGCCGAATTGTTGCAGCGCATCTGCAAAAACCGCTCCGTCATCGTGATTGAGCATGACATGAATTTCGTCAAGCAGATCGCCCATAAGGTGACGGTCATGCACCAAGGAAAAATTCTCGCTGAAGGGTCGATGGACAAAGTTCAAAACGACCCCAAGGTCATCGACGTTTACCTAGGCCATTGAGGAATCCATCTATGTTAAGCGTGAAAAATTTGTTCGTCGCCTATGGGCAAAGCGAAGCCTTGCACGGCATCTCCTTCGATGCTGCCAACAAAGAAACCGTCGCCATCATGGGCCGCAATGGCATGGGCAAAACGACGCTGTTCAAAAGCCTGATGGGCGTGCTGCCCACCCGCAGCGGCTCGGTCACGGTAGCCGGTCAAGAAATCAGCCAGGACGAGAGCTTTCGGCGCGTCGCCAAAGGCATTGCCTACGTGCCTCAGGGCCGCATGATTTTTCCGACATTGACGGTGGAAGAAAACATCCAAACCGGGCTGGAGAACGCCAAACACCGGAAGATCCCCGAAGAAATCTATGCCTTATTTCCCGTGCTCTGGGACATGCGCGCTCGCAAAGGTGGCAATCTGTCAGGCGGTCAACAACAGCAACTGGCGATTGCCCGTGCGCTGGTGACCAACCCGAAAGTGCTGCTGCTGGACGAGCCGACCGAGGGCATTCAGCCCTCCATCATCAAGGACATCGCGAAGGCGCTCAACGAGATTCGCAAGATGCGTGAGATCACCATCATTGTGAGCGAGCAGGTGCTGAGTTTTGCGCTCGAGGTAGCGGACCGTTTGTTTGTCATTGAGGGCGGCCGCTTAGTCCATGAAACTGCGCGCGCCGACACCGACATTGCGCAAATAAAACAGTACTTGTCCGTTTAATTGCAAGCCTGAAAAACCCCGAAATCGCCCTTCAACCCACCATAACTCTGGAGTAGAGACATGACCGATACCTTGATCAAAGTTGACCTGACTAAATCACCCACTGAAAACGAAAACATTCACAACCGCTGGCACCCGGACATTCCGATGGCCTGCTGGGTCAACCCGGGCGACGACTTCATCTTGGAAACCTTCGACTGGACCGGCGGCTTCATCAAGAACAACGACAGCGCTGACGACGTCCGAGACATCGACCTGACAACCGTGCACTACCTGTCGGGCCCGGTCGGCGTTAAGGGTGCGCAGCCCGGCGACTTGCTGGTGGTGGAGTTGCTCGACATTGGCGCCAAGCAAGACAGCTTGTGGGGCTTCAATGGCTTCTTCTCGAAGAAGAACGGTGGCGGCTTTTTGACCGAGCATTTTCCCGAGGCACAAAAATCCATCTGGGACTTCAAGGGCATGTTCACCAGCTCGCGCCACATCCCCGGCGTCAATTTTGCAGGCCTGATTCACCCCGGTTTGATCGGCTGCTTGCCCGACCCGAAAATGCTCGCCCTGTGGAACGAGCGCGAGCAAAACCTGATAGATACCAACCCCACCGCTGGGCTCGCCAACCCACCCTCGGCAGGCACCGCCCACATGGGCCGGCTGACCGGTGAAGCCAAAGCCAAGGCTGCGGCCGAAGGCGCCCGTACCGTGCCGCCTCGTGAGCATGGCGGCAACTGCGACATCAAGGACTTGTCACGCGGCTCCAAGGTCTTCTTCCCGGTCTATGTCGACGGCGCTGGCCTGTCCGTGGGCGACCTGCACTTCAGCCAAGGCGACGGCGAAATCACCTTCTGCGGTGCCATCGAAATGGCCGGCTGGGTGCACATGAAAGTCTCGATCATCAAGGGCGGCATGGCCAAGTACGGCATCAAGAACCCCATCTTCAAACCCAGCCCAATCACCCCGCAATACAACGACTACATCATCTTCGAAGGCATCTCGGTCGACGAGGCCGGCAAGCAGTACTACCTCGACGTCAACGTGGCCTACCGTCAGGCCTGCCTGAACGCCATCGAGTACCTCAAAAAGTTCGGCTACTCCGGCGCCCAGGCTTATTCGATTTTGGGCACGGCACCTGTGCAAGGTCATATCAGCGGCGTGGTCGACGTGCCGAATGCCTGCGCCACTTTGTGGTTGCCGACGGGCATCTTCGACTTCGACATCAACCCGAACGCCAACGGCCCGACGAAGTTCATCGACGGCAGCATCCAGATGCCGCTGTCGCACGACCTGTGACGCAAGGAGTTTGACGATGCCGACCTATGACTACCAGTGCAAGGCGTGTGGCGGCTTCGAAGCCCGCCGCAACGTCAGTGAACGCGACGACACCATCGGCTGCCCCGACTGCAGCGCCGCCTCGGTGCGCGTCATGTCGGCAGCGCCTCGCCTCGCGCTGATGTCGGACGGCACACGCCGCGCCATCGCCACCAACGAGCGCGCCGCCAACGAGCCCAAACGCTCAGGCGACTACGCACGGCTCAAGCACCC
Source organism: Comamonadaceae bacterium (assembly GCA_947451205.1). Taxonomy (GTDB): domain Bacteria; phylum Pseudomonadota; class Gammaproteobacteria; order Burkholderiales; family Burkholderiaceae_C; genus Polaromonas. The sequence goes on along the minus strand of CANFZL010000161.1, from coordinate 259 downwards.
TGCTGGCTGCGGCTGCTGCAGCACCGGTAAACGCGGCGCCACAGTGACCGGCGCCAACGGCAACAAGGCCTTCCCATCGAAGCGCCCTTGGATGATCAGCCATTAACTAGGAAAATTCATGATTCACGGTGATATTTCAAGCAGCAAAGACACGGTCGGCGTGGCGGTTGTCAACTACAAAATGCCGCGCCTGCACACCAAGGCCGAAGTGCTTGACAACTGCCGCGCCATCGCCAAGATGGTGGTCGGCATGAAGTCG
>CANFZL010000160.1 GCA_947451205.1 Comamonadaceae bacterium | reverse complement strand
CATGGACTACAGCCGTGCACCCAGCGAACACTATGCGCTGGCGCGTCAACTCAAGGCCTTGCGCCGTCGTGGCGTGTTGATTGTGGCCAGCGGCAACGTGGTGCATAACCTGCAGCAGGCACAGCGCGGCGCTGCGTCCAGCCAAGCTTATGACTGGGCTCTGGAGTTTGACCAAACCATCGGCGGCTATGTGCAGCAAGGCCAGCTGGATGCGCTGCAAAACTTTCAAAAGCTTGGCAGTCTGGCCACCATGGCCCACCCGACGTACGAGCACTTGTTGCCACTGCTGTACGCCGCCGGTGCGGTGGACTCCGGCGAGCGGGTGAAGTTTTTCAACACCAACTTTCAGCTGGCGTCGATCTCCATGCGCTCGATGATCTGGGGTGAGGCCTGATAGCTCAGGCTTCAGGCCGTTCGCTTAGATGACCTTGGCAATCGACGCGCAGACGTAGTCGATGTTTTTGGTGTTCAACGCGGCGACGCACATGCGGCCGGTGTCGGTGCCGTAGACAGCGAATTCATTGCGCAGACGGACCATTTGGTCTTTGGTCAGGCCTGAGTAGCTGAACATGCCGATTTGGCTGGTGATGAAGCTCATGTCTTGCTTGACGCCAGCAGCTTTGAGCTTTTCGACTAGCAAACTGCGCATCTGCTTGATGCGCTCGCGCATGACGGCCAGTTCTTGCTCCCACTGCGCGCGCAGCGCAGGGGTGTTCAGCACTGCCGCGACCACCGCACCACCGTGGATAGGCGGGTTGCTGTAATTGGTGCGAATGACGATTTTCAGCTGGCTCAGCACGCGTTCGGCCTCTTCTTTGCTGGCGCACAGCACGCTCAGAGCGCCGACGCGTTCGCCATACAAGCTAAAGCTTTTGGAAAAAGAAGTCGAGACAAAAAAGTCTAGGCCAGCCGCTACGAACTTGCCGATGACCGCGCCGTCTTCGGCGATGCCCTGGCCAAAGCCTTGATAAGCCATGTCCAAGAAGGAGACCAGTCCGCCGGCTTTCATCGCAGCAATGACCTCATCCCACTGGGCTGCGGTGATGTCGTAACCGGTCGGGTTGTGGCAGCAAGCGTGCAACACCACGATGGTGCCAGGCGCTGCCGCTTTGAGCGCGGCCAGCATGCCGGCAAAGTCGATGCCGCGGTTGGCGGCGTCGTAATAAGGGTAGCTGTCTACTTCGAAGCCTGCGTTGGTGAACAGCGCGCGGTGGTTTTCCCAGCTCGGGTCGCTGATCAAAACTTTGGCCTTGGGGTTCAGGCGCTTCAAGAAATCGGCGCCGACTTTCAGGCCGCCGGTGCCGCCAATGCCTTGCACGGTCGCAACACGGCCGCTCTTGACAGGCTCGCTGTCTGCCCCGAATACCAGGCTCTTGACGGCAGCGTCGTAGGCGGCAATGCCGTCAATCGGCAAGTAGCCACGTGGCTTTGGCTCATCGGCCATCAGCTTTTCGGCGGCTTTTACGCACTCGAGCAGAGGCAGTTTGCCCATGTCGTCGTAATAAACGCCAACGCCCAAATTGACTTTGGCCGGGTTGCTGTCGGCGTTGAACTGCTCATTGAGTCCGAGAATCGGGTCGCGTGGTGCCATTTCGACGGCGGTGAACAAAGACATGGAAAAATCCTTTGAAAAATAATGAAGCGGTCAGGACAGGCCGGGGCTTTGGGACGTTCTTTTCATCAAGCCTCGGAATGCCGTATTCTGTCGGGTTGTCCGGAATTTTAACGGGCCAGGATTGAGGTTTATGCAAGAAGTCAATGAAGTTGTGGTTGTCCCGGTCAATGTGCCGGTAGGAGGGGCCTTGCCCGGCCACTTTGTGAGCTTTCCGGGATCGCCTTTTGAGCTGTTCATGCCCTATGAACCGGCTGGCGACCAGCCGGCCGCGATTGCGCAATTGGTCGAAGGGATCAACGATGGTGAAGTGTTTCAGACCTTGTTGGGCGTGACCGGTTCTGGCAAGACCTTCACCATGGCCAATGTGATCGCGCAGATGGGGCGGCCGGCCATTGTGTTTGCGCCCAACAAGACGCTGGCTGCGCAGTTGTACAGCGAGTTCCGTGAGTTTTTTCCGAAGAACGCGGTCGAGTATTTCGTCAGCTATTACGATTATTACCAGCCTGAAGCCTACGTGCCGCAGCGCGATCTTTTCATTGAGAAAGACTCCGCCATCAATGAGCACATTGAGCAGATGCGGCTGTCTGCCACCAAGAGTGTGCTGGAGCGGCGCGACACCATCATTGTTGCCACCGTCAGTGCGATTTACGGCATCGGCGCACCCGAGGATTACACGCAGATGCGGTTCATCGCGCGACTCGGCGACAAGATGGGGCAGCGTGATGTGATTGCCCGTTTGATCCGCATGCAGTACAGCCGCAATGACCAAGATTTTGCGCGTGGTACGTTTCGGGTCCGCGGTGATGTGATCGACGTTTTTCCGGCGGAACACTCAGAGCTGGCCATTCGGATTGAGCTGTTTGACGACGAGATTGAGTCGTTGCAGCTTTTTGATCCGCTGACCGGACGCATTCGGCAAAAGATTCCGCGCTTTGTCATCTACCCTAAAAGCCACTACGTGACGCCGCGCGACAAGGTCATGATCGCGGTGGAAACCATCAAGCTGGAACTGGTGGAACGCGTCAAGCAGTTCATCAGCGAAGGCAAGTTGGTTGAGGCGCAGCGCATTGAGCAGCGCACCCGGTTCGACTTGGAAATGCTGGGCGAAATTGGCCACTGCAAAGGCATTGAGAACTACACCCGGCATTTGAGCGGTGCGCCACCGGGTTCAGCGCCGTCGACGCTGTGCGACTACATGCCGAAAGACTCGCTGATGTTTCTCGATGAGAGTCACGTCATGATCGGCCAACTCAACGCCATGTACAACGGTGACCGGGCCCGCAAGACGACGCTGGTCGAATACGGCTTCCGACTGCCAAGCGCGTTGGACAACCGGCCACTCAAGTTCGAAGAGTTCGAAGGCAAGATGCGCCAGGCCGTATTTGTTTCGGCCACGCCTGCGGCCTATGAGCAAACGCATTCCGGTCGCGTGGTCGAACAGGTGGTTCGGCCGACCGGGCTGGTGGACCCGCAAGTCGAAGTTCGACCGGCCACGCACCAAGTGGACGATGTGCTGCAGGAAATTCGCATTCGTGTGGAGAAGAATGAGCGCGTGTTGATCACCACGCTGACCAAGCGCATGGCCGAGCAGCTGACCGACTACCTCACCGACAACGGCGTCAAAGTGCGTTATCTACACAGTGACGTGGAGACGGTTGAACGGGTTGAGATCTTGCGTGACTTGCGGCTGGGTGCGTTTGACGTGCTGGTCGGCATCAACTTGCTGCGGGAAGGCATCGACATTCCCGAGGTCAGTCTGGTGGCTATTTTGGATGCTGACAAAGAAGGCTTTTTGCGCTCTGAGCGCAGCTTGATCCAGACGATAGGCCGGTCCGCCCGAAACCTCAACGGTCGGGCGATTTTGTACGCCGACCGCATCACCGATTCGATGAAACGGGCGATGGATGAAACCGAGCGCAGACGCAACAAGCAGATCGCCTTCAACATTGAGAACAACATCACGCCGCGCAGTGTGGTTAAGCGCATCAAAGATTTGATCGACGGCGTTTACAGCGAAAAGTCCGGCAAAGAGGCCGAAAAGTTCGAGATGCAAAGGGCGTTGGTCGAGGACATGAGCGAAAAAGAAGTGGCCCGCGAAATCAAGCGTCTGGAAAAACTCATGATCGAACACGCTAAAAACTTGGAGTTTGAGAAAGCCGCCCGTGTCCGCGATCAGCTCAGCCAGATCAAAGCGCAGGCTTTTGGTGCAGCCGGTAAGGACAATGTTCTGTTGATAGCGCCAGCATAAGGGGCGAAGCTGTAGCTCGAGCTACTAGGACGCTTTGTAGGCCGTTTTCTCATGGCTGCCTAGGACAATTAGCCCACTAAAATAGTCGGACTCTCTGGTATACTTGACGAAATTAGTCGAGAACAAGAGTTCAAAGCAAATCCCCCTCGCAGCCATTGCAGTGAAACATACAAAGTGGCCAGGGGCAGTAGGGGAAACGTCCTTGGGGTCACAAGCCGCAGGGTGAGACAAATTGGCAGCCAAGCCAACATTTACAGGAGCTTAAACATGCGACTCACAACGAAAGGCCGCTTTGCGGTCACCGCCATGATTGACTTAGCCTTGCGCCAGAACAATGGTCCCGTCACCTTGGCGGCCATCAGTCAGCGGCAGCAAATTTCGCTGTCTTACTTGGAGCAGCTGTTCGGTAAACTGCGCCGCCATGAGTTGGTTGAATCCACCCGTGGTCCTGGCGGCGGTTACTCGCTTGGCCGCAAGGCTGACAAAATCACCGTCGCCGACATCATTGTTTCGGTCGACGAGCCGATCGATGCGACCCATTGCGGTGGCAAAGAAAATTGCATGGGCGAAGCGGGTCGTTGCATGACGCACGAGCTGTGGGCCTCGCTGAACAGTCGCATGGTCGAGTTTTTAGACTCTGTCACCTTGCAAAAGTTGGTCGATGACCAACTCGCCAAAGGCGTCGTGATTGAAACCACGCCGCAAGTCAAAAAAGCTATTTTCAGCTCACCGATTGCAAAGCCGATGCGCATCAATGCACCGAACTCGGTGTTCGCCTTGGGCAACGCTTTTTCAAAAAGCTAACTCTTGTCAGTACCGTCAGACGCATTCCCGTTACACAGTTTTAATTGAAGACACACACACATGGAAACCCCTCACTTCCCCATTTATATGGATTACAGCGCCACGAATCCTTGCGATCCGCGCGTGGTGGACGCCATGATCCCTTGGCTGCGTGAGCATTTCGGCAACCCTGCATCGCGTAGTCATGCGTGGGGCTGGGAAGCAGAAGCTGCGGTTGAAAAGGCCCGCGACAACGTGGCCGCCTTGATCGGTGCTGATCCTCGTGAGATCGTCTGGACCAGCGGTGCAACTGAGTCCAACAACCTCGCGCTCAAGGGCGCCGCTCACTTTTACAAGAGCAAGGGCAAGCACCTGATCACGGTGAAAACCGAGCACAAGGCGGTGCTCGACACCTGCCGTGAGCTCGAGCGTCAAGGTTTCGAAGTCACTTACTTGGATGTGCAGGCCGATGGCTTGCTCGACCTTGATGTGTTGAAAGCTGCGATGCGTCCCGACACCATCATCGTCAGCGTCATGTACGTGAACAATGAAATCGGCGTGATTCAGGATATCCCGGCGATTGGTGCGATCTGCCGCGAGCGAGGGGTGATCTTCCACGTTGACGCAGCCCAGGCCACGGGTCGGGTCGACATCGACATGGCCACGCTGCCGGTTGATCTAATGAGCCTGACAGGGCACAAGACTTATGGCCCTAAGGGCATTGGCGCTTTGTATGTGCGTCGTAAACCACGCATTCGCCTTGAGGCACAAATGCACGGTGGCGGTCATGAACGCGGCATGCGTTCCGGCACCTTGCCAACCCACCAATGTGTCGGCATGGGCGAGGCTTACCGCATCGCCAAGGAAGAGATGCACGAAGAAAACAAACGAATTCGCGCTCTGCACGACCGTATGTTGGCTGGCTTGAAAGATGTCGAAGAAGTCTTTCTGAATGGGCACGCTGAAAAACGCATTCCGCACAACCTGAACATGAGCTTCAACTTCGTCGAAGGCGAGTCGCTGATCATGGGCATCAAGGGTCTGGCGGTTTCCAGTGGTTCGGCCTGTACCTCGGCCAGTCTGGAACCCAGCTATGTGCTGCGCGCCCTCGGCCGCAGCGACGAGTTGGCTCACAGCAGCTTGCGCATGACGATTGGCCGCTGGAGCACCGAAGAAGAAATCGATTACGCCGTGGCGACCATCAAAGAAAATGTCGCCAAGCTGCGCGAACTGTCCCCGCTCTGGGAAATGTTCAAGGATGGCGTCGATCTGTCGACCATCCAGTGGGCCGCACACTAACCTCATCAATATCAGGAGTTCATCATGGCATACAGCGAAAAAGTAGTAGACCACTACGAAAACCCACGCAACGTCGGTT
>CANFZL010000159.1 GCA_947451205.1 Comamonadaceae bacterium | reverse complement strand
TAGCGCTTTGGGTGCCGTGGTGTAGTGCCCGTGGCAGTCGATGATGAGGGGCTTTTTAGGCATGGCTGCTTTCGTTTTTGACATGTTGTTTGATTGATTCAGCGGCCGGCCCAGACCGCGTGCGGAATCAGCGCCTCGCCGCGCATCAGCAGGCGCGCTGTGCGCAGCAAGGCGGCACGCGTGACGTTTTGCGGCTGGGCCGGGTCCAGCCCCAGCTCGACGCTGAACTCACCGGTTGGGTGTTCGACCGAGACCGTTTTCGGATTGCCATCAAGCATGACCGCCACGCCGTCGCAAACCGAGCCTTTGAGTACGCAGGCCGTGCCGACGGTGACGGCAGCCAGCACGCCAATGGCGTCATGACACACATGCGGAATAAAACTGCGCGTGCACAAAGTACCGCCGCTTTGGGGCGCTGCAATCAGCGTCATCTTGGGGTAATTTTTGCTTGTCACGTCACCGAGTTGCATGGCGTGACCGGCGGCAATCCGCAGCCTCTCAAGTCGAGCTTTCAGCGCGGTGTCGGCGTTGAGTTCGGCCACGCTTTCGTAGCCGGTGCAGCCAACCGCGCTGGCCAGAAACATCACCAACGGCATGCCGTTGTCGATGCAGGTGACTTCAATGCCGTCGATCACATCGCGTACTTGGCCGGTGGGCAACAGACCGGGCGCGACCGAACCCGCCGTGTCGAGAAAATTGATGGTGATGGGCGCTGAGCTGCCCGGTGCGCCATCGATGCGTGCAGACCCGGCGTATTCCACATACCGGCCGTGTTCACCCTGTGGCGTCAACACCGTGATGTCGCACTGCATGTCGGTGTTGAGCGTCAGCACGCGCAAGGTGGTGCTGTCGCCCTGCGCTTGCACCAAACCGGTTTCCAGCGCAAAAGGCACGACAGCGGCCAACATGTTGCCGCAGTTGGGCGTGGTGTCGACGCTGTCGCCGTTGGGCTGCAATTGGGCAAACAAAAAGTCGAGGTCGACGCCCGGCGTGCTGCTTTTGGAGACGATGCCGGCTTTGCTGGTCAGCGGATGTGCGCCGCCAAGTCCGTCGATCTGCCGCGGGTCGGGCGAGCCCATCACCGCCAACAAGACCTGGTCCCGCGACGGCAGGTCAGCCGGCAAGTCGGACGCCAAAAAGAAGGGGCCCTTGGAGGTGCCGCCACGCATGAGAAGGCAGGGGATCGCAGTTTGCATGCGCGAATTCTAGATATTTCGCTGCTGCCGTGGGGCTATGACGCTCACTAGCTGCTATTTATTTTTGCTATAACAAGCCATTCGGTATTTGGATAATAAAACATGGACCTCAAGCAAATCGAGTCATTTGTGCGCGTCGCAGAGCTGGGCAGCTTCACCCGCGCTGCAGCGGCTTTGGGCATGCCCCAGCCCTTGCTGAGCCGGCACGTTCGCCAGCTTGAAGTGGAACTGCGCCAAACCTTTTTGTGGCGCAACGGCCGAGGCGTGACCCTGACTGAAGCCGGCAGCGTGTTGCTGGAGCATGGTCGCGGCATCTTGCACCAAGTGGCTTTGGCGCGCGAAGAGCTGGGTGCTGTGCGCGGTGCGCTGGCCGGCCATGTGTCGATTGGCTTGCCGCCGAGCTTGAGCAAATTGGTCGCGGTGCCGCTGACGCGCGAGTTCAGGCGGCGCCTGCCCGATGCGCAACTGACGCTGACCGAGGGCTTTTCAGTGCCGATGCAAGAAAGCCTGCGTTCTGGACGCATCGACATGGCGCTGCTTTACAACACGCCGCCCTCGCCCGACATGGAGGTCAACCTGCTGCACCGCGAAGCGCTGGTGTTGATCTCCTCCGAGGCCAGCGCCAAAGGCTTTTCCGAAGTGCCGCTGCAAGACCAGATGCCACTGGCCGATTTGGCTAAGCTACCGCTGATCATTCCCAGCCGGCCGAACACCTTTCGGCTGCTGCTCGACACAGAGTTCTTGCGCATGAACTGCACACCCCACATCGTCATGGAAGTCGACGGCCTGAACGCGATTCTTGACTTGGTGCGTGAAGGCCTAGGCTTTGCCGTGCTACCGCCATACACCTTGAGTCACTTTCAAGAGCCGCATCCGTTGTCAACCCACGCCCTGCACAGTCCGCGACTCATGAGCGAGTTGATGCTGGTGAACTCGGCGCGCCGGCCCAGCACCGAGACCCACAAAGAAGTCCGGGCGATGGTTGCCTCGGTGGTTAAAAAAGCCATTCAGGCATACGTTTAGTGTTTTGTTATAGCTGCTATGCCTTGTCCTTTCCATCCACTTATTTGTACAGTATGTGACGGAGTTTTAAGCCCGTTGTGCAAGGCCTCTGTGCGGCAGCCGAATGGATTCGTAAAACTCGTACCCAAGGAGAATTCATGTTATTTCCATGCTTTTCACGCCGTCATTTATTCACCGGCTTGGCCGCTCTGATGGCCTTGGGCCTGTCGTTGGCGACGGATATGGCTGCGGCACAAAGCGGCAAGACCGAAGTCCTCTGGCTCGGACAATCGGCTTTTCGCATCACCTCGCCCGGCGGCAAGGTCATCGTCGTCGACCCTTGGCTGAAGCTCAATCCACTGACCCCCGCGGTCTACAAAAATCTGGAGGCATTGGGCAAGGTCGATGTGCTGCTGGTCAGCCATGGGCACTTCGACCATTTCGCTGATGCGCCTGCACTGGCGCTGATGCACAAGATTCCGATGTATGCGCCTGGCGACATGAACCAATCTGCCGCATTACTTGGCATCTTGCCGGCTGAACTGCTGCCGCGTTTCAACAAGGGCGGCACCATCACACCGGCGCCCGGCATCAAGGTCACTGCCGTGCATGCGGAACATTCATCGGTGTTGGTATGGAAAAACGCAGCCACCGGCAAAGACGAAACCCACGTCGGCGGCGAGCCGCTCGGTTTCATCATCGAACTCGAAGACGGCTTCAAGATTTACCACATGGGCGACACCGGGCTCTTCGGTGACATGAAATTCATCGGCGAGTACTACAAGCCAGACTTGGTGTTGATGCCGATTGGCGGAAACTTCACCATGGGCCCAGTCGACGCCGCCTTTGCCACGCGCGAATGGCTCAAGCCGAAAACGGTGATTCCGATGCACTACGGCGCCAACCCGCTCGGCAAAGGAACGCCTGCAGAATTCATCCAAGCTCTGGGCGCCAGCAACACCCGTGTATTGGCTCTCAAACCCGGTGAACAAGCCGAATTTTCAAAGTAAACCATGACCTTCTCAACTGACCCATCCACCGTACGCGCCTTAGCGCTACCCCGGCTGTATGCCTTGTTGCTCGCCCTCGGTGCGGCCGCTATGCTCCCTGCGCACGCACAAACCAGCGCCGCCGCCAATTACCCCAACAAACCGATCCGTTTGATCGTGCCCTTCACCCCGGGCGGCAGCACCGACATCTTGGCGCGCTCCATCGGCCAAGAACTCAGCAAAGCTTGGGGCCAAGCCGTGATCATTGACAACGTGCCCGGTGCGGGCGGCAGCATTGGCGCCGACCGGGTGGCCAAGTCAGCCGGTGACGGCTACACCCTGCTGATGGGCCACATCGGCACATTGGCCGTCAACCCCAGCCTCTACCCCAAGCTGCCCTACAACCCAGTGACTGACTTTGCCCCTGTGGCCTGGGTCGCCCGCGTGCCCAACGTGCTGGTGGTGCACCCCTCCGTCCCCGCTAAAACTGTGCAAGAACTGGTGGCGCTGGGCAAGTCGCGCCCAGGCCAGCTGAACTACGGCTCGGGTGGCAATGGCAGCGCCGCCAACCTCGCCACCGAATACTTCAAGATGCAGACTGGCGCCTCTTTTCTGCACATTCCTTATCGCGGAACAGCACCCGCCGTCAGCGACTTGATGGGCGCTCAGATTCAGATGCTGTTCACCGGTGCACCAGCGGTACTGGCGCAGGTCAAGAGCGGCCAACTGCGTGCGCTGGCTGTCTCATCACCCAAACGCATTGACGCTCTGCCGGATGTTCCAACGGTGGCGGAAAGTGGCTACAAAGGTTTTGAAGCCGACCAGTGGTACGGCGTGGTGGCGCCCGTAGCGACACCGCCAGACATCGTGCGCAAGCTGAATGCCCAGATCAATCTGGCACTGAGCTCCGTCGAGCTGAAAACCCGCCTGAACAACGAAGGCGCCATTGCCACGCCGTCCACGCCCGAAGTGTTCGGTCAACTGATTGCGCGAGAAATCGCCCGCTGGAGACCGGTGATTTCTTCGGGGCGGGTCAGGGTCGATTGAAGAGGGCTCAGTCCGTGGCGAGACTGGCCGGCGTCCTCACCACGACATGGTGCACTTCAATGATTTTTTTGAACGGCTCCGATGTCGTGGCCCAGTCCACGACATCGACCTTGTATGGCAGGTCTGAATTGCTGAAGGCGTCGCTGAGATCGGCCATATTCGCCAAGGACACGGGCTGTTGACCGATCACCGCCAGATCCAAATCTGAGTAGGGCTTTGCAGTGAATTGGGCTCTTGAGCCAAAGGCCCAAACTTCCCGGTGCGGCAGGATGCTCGCAAGAATGTCTTGAACGATGCGCCATTCCTTGTCGCTCACCGCGATAGGGGCTGACATATCAGCTGACTCTTGCAACAAGCTGTGCCAAAAGGAATTTAGCTTCCTGGATAAAGTCAGGAATCTCAGCCACAACAGCCAATGCGACCGATTCATCGTAGGTGTGGCTTGTCCTGCCACGCATGTCACGAAAGAGCTTCCATCGAGTCCAGTCACTGCGTAGCAAGCCTTGCTCGTTGCCGCTGCGGATCAGGTCTGCAAATGGCAGAGCGTCGTACATCTCAGGCGTCGGTGACGCCATCTCCATGTATCGCTTGAGCATTTTGTGGCTGATTTCGTACGTGAACTCAAAGCGCTGGACCAGCCCATCCCGAATTTGAGTGTCGCTCACATCCTGCGTGTAGCGGACGTAACCTTCTTCCAGCCGGTGCAGAGCCTTTTGAAATGGCGAAAGCTCAAGTTCAATCGGGTTCATGTGTGCCTGTTCGTGCTTGGTGTGGTCGGTTGACCAAGCTGAATTATGGCGCTCAATGAGCCCGTGGAAAAGCCGCCGTCAACCGGTCTGCGTAGTCTTGCCAGGTGGCGTCTTTGCCGAGGCCGTTGAACACGCCGAGCGCCGCTTGGTCGGCGACCCACTGTTGTTTGTCGGCGATGGCTTGCGACATGAAGGGTGGAAAGCCGGCTTCTTGCACGGTGTTGGCGGCTTCACGCATTTCTTCTGCGCGGCGTTTGCCGTGCTGCACGACGCGGCTGAAAAAATACGCGCCTTGCTGGCTCCAGTCGATGCTCGGGAACGTCTCGACCAATGTCGGCAGCACATGATCTTCAACCCCGTAGGCTCTCGCGGTGGCGTAGCTTTCAATCACTAGCGCTTCGAGCCCCTTGATCATCACGCTGCGGCACATCTTGATGGCGCTGGCCACGCCAAGGTCGACCGACACGGCGCGGGCGTCCAGGCCCCACGACTTGAGCAGCTCAGCGAGTTCGGCGGCGCGGGCGCCTCCCAGCAGCATCGGCACGCGAATCCCGTAAGGCGGCACCGAGGTCATGACGCCGGCTTCGACGTAATGGCCTCCCGCCGCATCAATCAATTGCGCCGCCTGCTGCTTGGTGCCTGGCGATGCAGAGTTCAGATCCAAAAACACCGTGCCTGGCCGAATGTGCGGTGCGGCGGCTTGCGCCACGGCCAAGGTGTTCGATGCGGTCACGGCAGAAATCAGCAAGTTCGATTCAGCACATAACTGGGCCATCGACTCGGCCACCGAAACCCCAACCCCGGCCGCATGGGCTCGCAGCACGGCCGCCTGAGCCGTGTCTGCCAACTTCAAGTCCCAGGTGCTGACACGGGCTGCGCGCGGAAGCAGGCCCGCACTGAAGACCTTGCCAACTTCCCCGTAGCCGACCATTCCGATGTGTTCAAACTGCATGTTCTTGTCTCCAACCGATTTTTTGATTGTGATTAATTATTGTTGCGGCACTTTGGCCCGCACCATCACATCGCCCCAGCGCTTGATTTCGCTGGCCAGCAACTCGGTGGCTTGCTCGGGTGTACTGGCTTGAGCGGCGACGTTTTGCTCAGACAGGCGCTTCTTCACGTCGGGTGAAT
>CANFZL010000158.1 GCA_947451205.1 Comamonadaceae bacterium | reverse complement strand
TTTTTCGCTGCTACTTTTTTAGCTGGGGCTTTCTTGGCCGGTGCTTTTTTAGCGACCGGGGCTTTTTTTGGTGCAGCTTTTTTAGATGCTACTTTTTTCGCAGTTGCCATAGTTTTCTCCTTGATCACGTTGCAAAGAGCACTTCACGTCTGGAGTACGAGAAGCGATTCACGGCGTTGGGCCAGCCGGAGAACCGGGGCCCAGCGCCGAGAACACAGGAACAAAAACCATGGCCCACTCTGCGGCGTGCTGATAGGTTCTTGTGTAATTCAAAAATCATGTTGCTATAAAAATCAATCCCAAGACAGCGCGCCGCCCGATTGGTATTCAATGACGCGGGTCTCAAAGAAGTTGCGCTCTTTTTTCAGGTCGATCATCTCGCTCATCCATGGGAACGGATTTTCTTCGTTCGGGAACAGCGTCTCTAGGCCAATCTGGGTCGCACGGCGGTTGGCGATGTAACGCAAATAGCCCTTGAACATGGATGCATTCAGACCCAGCACGCCACGTGGCATCGTGTCTTCAGCGTAGCGGTATTCGAGCTCAACAGCCTGCATGAACAGGGCCTTGATCTCAGCCTTGAACTCAGCCGTCCAGAGATGCGGATTTTCTAGCTTGAGCTGGTTGATTAAATCAATGCCGAAGTTGCAGTGCATGGACTCATCGCGCAAGATGTATTGGTACTGCTCAGCAGCGCCCGTCATTTTGTTCTGCCGACCCAGCGCCAAAATTTGCGTGAAGCCCACATAGAAGAACAGGCCTTCCATCAGGCAAGCAAAGACGATGAGTGACTTCAGCAGCGTCTGATCGTTCTCCGGGGTGCCGGTCTTGAAGAGCGGGTCAGAGATCGCGTCAATGAACGGAATCAGGAACTGATCTTTGTCACGAATCGACTGGACTTCGTTGTACGCGTTGAAAATTTCACCTTCGTCTAAGCCCAACGATTCAGTGATGTACTGATAAGCATGCGTGTGAATAGCTTCTTCAAAAGCCTGCCGCAACAGGAATTGGCGGCACTCGGGCGCGGTGATGTGACGATAAGTACCCAGCACGATGTTGTTGGCGGCAAGCGAGTCAGCCGTCACAAAAAAGCCGAGGTTACGCATGACCAAGCGGCGCTCATCATCTGTCAGACCATTCGGGTCTTTCCACAACGCGATGTCACGCGTCATGTTGACTTCTTGCGGCATCCAGTGATTGGCGCAGGTAGCGAGGTATTTTTCCCAAGCCCATTTGTACTTGAATGGCACCAACTGGTTGACGTCGGTCTGACCGTTGATGATGCGTTTGTCAGATGCTTTGACGCGGCGATAAGCCGCCGGTACGGGTGCCGACGAATCAAACGCTGTCGTTGCCGCAGCGATTGGCTTTAACACTGCGGGCACGATAGCGCCATCGTTGAGCATACGCTGTGGCGCTTCCGCTTGAGGCTGCAAAGAAAGTGGCGGAAGCTCCGTCAAGCGGCTTTCCGGAGAGCCGCTTGCCAGCGTATTTTGCAGTGATGGTTTGACTTCTTCGTCCCAGGTCAACATAGATGTTTCCAATAACTTCGGATTATGAAAGCAGCGTTAAAAAATGAAAAGTTATTCATTGAAATCGCTGGCATGAGTGTTGTTCAATTACATCGAAATGCGCGTTGCAGAACCTCCGCCGCGCGCATCTGTTTTTTTTATTGACAAGCCTCGCAACCTGGATCGTCGATCGCGCAGAACTTGATATCGGTCGCTGGCGTTGTGCTCAGCTGTGTATGTGCTGCGGCCGCAGCAGCGTCCATCGCATTCATGCTGCCGCTGTCGTCAGTATTGCCTGACGCCACTGAGTTGAGCTTGCCGGCTTTGACGGTTGATTTTTCAGCGTGCGTGGCACCCATGGTGCGCAGGTAGTAGGTTGTCTTCAAACCGCGCAACCAAGCCAGCTTGTAGGTGTCGTCGAGCTTTTTACCGGAAGCACCCGCCATGTAAATGTTCAGCGACTGGGCTTGGTCAATCCATTTCTGGCGACGCGAGGCCGCTTCAACCAACCAAGTGGCATCGACTTCAAAAGCTGTGGCGTACAGCGCTTTGATTTCTTGTGGCACGCGGTCGATCGGGCGCAGGGAGCCGTCGAAGTGTTTCAGGTCAACGACCATCACGTCGTCCCACAGGCCGAGACGCTTCAGATCACGCACCAAGTAGCCATTGATGACCGTGAACTCGCCGGACAAGTTGGACTTGACTGAGAGGTTGCCAAAACAAGGCTCGATGCAGGCGTCAACCCCAATGATGTTGGAAATCGTGGCGGTCGGTGCAATCGCGACGCAGTTCGAATTACGCATGCCGTCGACAGCGATTTTGCTGCGCAGCGCTTCCCAGTCGAGGGTGACGGAGCGGTCGACTTCAATGTAGCCGCCGCGTTCTTTGGCCAGCATGTCCAGTGTGTCGAGTGGCAAGATGCCTTGGTCCCAGAGCGAGCCCTTGTAGCTGGCGTATTTGCCGCGCTCTTTAGCGAGTTCTGTCGAGGCCCAGTAGGCGTGGTAGCAGACGGCTTCCATCGATTTGTCAGCGAACTCAACGGCAGCGTCGCTGGCGTAAGGCGTGCGCAATTCGTACAAGCAGTCTTGGAAGCCCATGATGCCCAGACCAACCGGACGGTGGCGCATGTTGGAGTCGCGGGCTTTTTTGACAGCGTAGTAATTGATGTCAATCACGTTGTCCAGCATGCGCATGGCTGTCGTGATGGTTTTCTTGAGCTTGTCGTGGTCGAGCTCTTTGGTGCCATCGGCAGAGGTTTTCAGGTGTTGCACCAGATTGACCGAGCCGAGGTTGCAGACAGCGGTTTCGGTGTCGCTGGTGTTGAGCGTGATCTCAGTGCAGAGGTTCGACGAGTGAACCACGCCGCAGTGTTGCTGTGGCGAGCGCACATTGCAGGCGTCCTTGAAAGTGATCCATGGATGACCTGTTTCAAACAGCATCGAGAGCATCTTGCGCCACATGTCGATGGCCTGCAGCTTGCGTGAGGGCTTGAGCTCACCGCGTTCGGCACGGGCTTCGTAGGCGGTGTAAGCCTTTTCGAACGCAATGCCGTATTTGTCGTGTAGATCAGGCGTGTCATTGGGTGAGAACAGCGTCCAGCTGCCTTTTTCCATGACGCGGCGCATGAACAGATCAGGAATCCAGTTGGCGGTGTTCATATCGTGCGTGCGGCGGCGGTCATCGCCGGTGTTTTTACGCAGCTCGAGGAACTCTTCAATATCCAAGTGCCAAGTTTCTAGGTACGCGCAGACAGCGCCCTTGCGCTTACCACCTTGGTTGACCGCGACTGCGGTGTCGTTGACGACTTTGAGGAAAGGCACAACGCCTTGTGACTCGCCGTTGGTGCCTTTGATGTGGGCGCCTAACGCGCGAACCGGTGTCCAGTCATTGCCCAGACCGCCTGCAAATTTCGACAGCAATGCGTTTTCTTTGATGGCGTCGTAGATGCCGCCCAAGTCGTCGGCGACCGTGGTCAGGTAGCAAGACGACAACTGCGAGCGCAGTGTGCCGGCGTTGAAGAGGGTTGGTGTGCTGGACATGAAGTCAAATGACGACATGATTTCGTAGAACTCGATGGCACGGCCTTCGCGGTCGATTTCGTCGAGTGACAAGCCCATGGCGACACGCATGAAGAAAGCTTGGGGCAACTCGATACGTTGCTTACGTACGTGCAGGAAGTAACGGTCAAACAGTGTCTGCAGACCGAGGTAGTCAAACTGCATGTCACGCTCGGGCTTGAGCGCCGCGCCGAGGCGGGTCAAGTCAAACTGCAGCAGTTTTTCGTCAAGCAGTTCGTTGTCAACACCTTTCTGGATGAACTTGGGGAAGTACTCTGCGTAGCGGGTGCTCATGGCCTCGTGGGCGACTTCTTCACCCAGCACTTCACGGCGGATGGTGTGCAGCAACAGACGGGCAGTGGCGTAGGTGTAATCGGGGTCTTTTTCGATCAGCGTACGTGCGGCGAGGATAGATGCTTTGTAGACTTCGTCGATCGGCACGCCGTCGTACAAGTTGCGCATGGTCTCTGCAACGATAGGGTCTGGCTTGACTTCAGCGCCCAGACCGGCGCAAGACGCTTCAATCAGTGCTTGCAGTTGAGCGACGTCAAGAGCGACTTTTTTGCCGCCGTCCATGACGTGCAGTGAATGCACGGCAGGCATCTGATGGGCGCTTTGGAGTGCGCGCTCTTGCGTGCGTTTTTCGCGGTAGAGCACGTAGGCCCGAGCGATTTCGTGGTGACCGCCGCGCATCAGCCCCAATTCGACGTTGTCTTGCACATCTTCAATATGGAAGGTACCGCCGCCTGGACGCGAACGCATCAAGGCCCGGATCACGGCTTGGGTCAAGCCGTCGACGGTTTCGCGAACGCTGGCAGATGCTGCGCCTTGCGTGCCATGCACCGCCAAAAAAGCTTTCATCATGGCGACAGCGATTTTGTTCGGCTCAAAAGGCACGACAGCGCCGTTGCGACGAATGATCTGGTATTGACTGTAAGGTGTGTGCTGGGCTTGTGTGTCTGTGCCCAGATGAGTGGTGGCCAAGCCGGTGGGCGAGTTGGCGGTGGTGTGGATGCTGGTTTGCATGGATTTCCTCGGGTGAATTGTGCGTTTGTGTTTGTAGAAGACTGACAGGCCAATACTGATGCGGGATGTGAGTCGCCGAAAGGTTGGTTTCCTGAAAATTTGAGGGTCGATCAAGCTGTCGAATCACGTTAATCTAATCAAGCTCACACACTATATCTAGTGTCCGAGGTTAATTCAAGCACTACCTGTAGTGTTTTTGGGATTAATTGATGAAGCGTCTGATTGTAGCGATCAGCGCGCTTGGGTTTCATAGAAACCGCGGTCGTGGCGTGGACTAACCGGACGCTACATCAGTCGCATTGGCGGGGATGCTTGCAGCTGCCAAACCCAGTGAGCGACGCAACATCTGCCAGTCGAAGCCGGCGC
Organism: Comamonadaceae bacterium; assembly: GCA_947451205.1. Classification (GTDB taxonomy): domain Bacteria; phylum Pseudomonadota; class Gammaproteobacteria; order Burkholderiales; family Burkholderiaceae_C; genus Polaromonas. The sequence continues at coordinate 1,165 of CANFZL010000158.1, read as the reverse complement.
CGGGGTCTTGTTTGCGTCCCGGTGCAATATGCTCATGACCGGCCACCTGAGTGATCGGGTAGGTCTGCAGCAGCGCGGCCGCAAGGCTGCTGAGGGTCTCGTACTGGGCTTGTTCAAAAATCAGCCCGTCCAAGCCTTCTAGTTCAACGCCTACTGAGTAGTCGTTGCAATTGGCTTTGCCGCGGTAAGTCGATTCACCGGCATGCCAGGCGCGGTCGTCACAGCTGACGAACTGCCAGAGCTGTCCATCCCGAGGGATGAAAAAATGTGCCGACACTTTCAGGCCGCGAATGCTCCGGAAATAGTCGTGTGCATCCCAATCGAGCTGATTGGTGAACAGCCGCTGCACTTGGCCGGTGCCGTAGTCGCCCGGTGGCAGGCTGATGGAGTGGATGACGATCAACTCTGGTTGGGCGCCTGTTGGTCGAGGGCCGAAGTTCGGAGATTTCAACCGTCTGGCGAAGCGATACCAGCCAGCTTCCCATAGCGGCAGCGGTTCTTTGGCTGCCTGCTTATCAGTCTGGGACATCAGCCCTGCGCCTGACGGCGGTGCGCTTCACTGCAGTAGACACTGCGACCATGGGTTAGCGCCTCAGCCCGCGGCAGATGGACAGAGCAGACATCGCAAGCAACGATTTCGGTGGTCGGCAATTGCCGTGGGCGACTCTGAGCTTTTGGTTTTTGCTGGCGCATTTTTTCATGGAGGGCTGATCGTCGTTTGCCTTGCCACAGCCAGATCACAGCCATCGTGAGGCCAAAAATCAACAGGTATTTCATAGCCGGTGCAGCACCACTTCAAGAACAAAACGCGAGCCGGCGTAACCAAGTAGTAGCAAGCCCGACCCAAGATAAAGAACATTGCGCGCCTTGCGACCGCGCCAGCCCAAGCGAGCCCGACCTACCAGCAAGCCGGCAAATGTCAGCCAAGCTAGCACAGAAAAAATGGTCTTGTGATTCCACAGGGGGCCCAAATGCGGGCCGTACAGCGTTTCGGCAAAAAACCAGCCTGCCAGCAACGAGGCGGTCAGCAAGATAAAACCCGCTTCGACGAAGCGAAAGGTCAGTCGCTCCAGTGTCAGCAAGGGCACACCTGAGTCGTTGGGGTGCGCTGAGCGCATGGAGCGCTCTGAGCGGCTCATCAACCAGCCGTGCACCAACGCGGTTG
>CANFZL010000157.1 GCA_947451205.1 Comamonadaceae bacterium | reverse complement strand
GCAGCTGCTGCGCAACGAACTCACCCTGCTCTACGCCGCGCCTGAGCGCATCAACACGCCGCGCATGAAAGGCCTGCTGGGCTCGCTGCATGAGCGCGGTCTGCTCAGTTTGTTTGCGATTGATGAAGCACATTGCGTGAGCCAGTGGGGCCACGACTTTCGGCCTGAATACCGCTCGCTGAGCTTGCTGCACGAAACCTTTCCCGACGTGCCGCGGGTGGCGCTCACGGCCACCGCCGACGCCCTGACCCGACAAGACATGATCGAGCGCCTGAAACTCGAAGACGCCCGCGAATTTGTCAGCAGTTTTGACCGGCCCAACATCCGCTACACGATTGTTGAAAAGACCGACCCGACACGGCAACTGCTGCGCTTCATTGAAACCGAGCACGCCGGTGAGGCCGGCATCGTCTATTGCCAGTCGCGCAAACGGGTCGAAGAAATCGCCGACATGCTGCAAGACGCTGGCCTCAAAGCCATGGCTTATCACGCTGGCCTCGACGCATCGGTGCGCCAGCAACGGCAAGACCGTTTTCTGCGTGAAGACGCCATGGTCATGGTCGCCACCATCGCCTTTGGCATGGGCATCGACAAGCCGGATGTGCGCTTTGTAGCGCACCTCGACATGCCGAAAAACATCGAGGGCTACTACCAAGAAACCGGACGCGCCGGTCGCGATGGTTTGCCGGCCAACGCTTGGATGGCCTACGGTCTGCAAGATGTGGTGAACCAGCGCCGCATGATCGACACCAGCGAAGTCGCCAGCGAAGAGTTCAAACAAGTCATGCGCGGCAAACTCGACGCGCTGCTGACGCTGGCCGAAGACACGCGCTGCCGCCGGGTCAGTTTGCTGAGCTACTTTGGCGAAGACAGCCAGCCGTGTGGCAATTGCGACAACTGCCTGAATCCACCGGCGGTGTGGGACGCCACCATCGCCGCGCGCAAGATGCTGAGCTGCATTTACCGTGTGCAGCAAGCCAGCGGCATCAGCTTTGGCGCCGGTCACATCATGGACATCTTGCGCGGCAAAGTCACCGACAAAGTGACCCAGTACGCGCACGACAAACTCAGCACCTTCGGCATCGGTGCCGAGCTGGCTGAGACCCAGTGGCGCGGCGTGCTGCGCCAGCTCATTGCCAACAACATGGTGCGCGTCGACAGCGAAGCCTTCAGCACCTTGCAGTTGCTGCCTGACGCCCGGGCGGTGCTGCGCGGCGAAGTGACGGTGATGCTGCGCGAACAAGCACTGGGCGGCAGCACTGATCGCAAAAAACGCAGCGTCAAAACCTCCGTCAAAGGCATGGCCGAAGCCAGCCTCAATGCAGGGGCGATGGAGCGCTTGGGCAAGCTCAAAGCTTGGCGCGCCGAAGTGGCCCGCGAGCACAACCTGCCGGCGTTTGTGATCTTTCATGACGCCACGCTGCGGGCCTTGGCTGAGCAAGACCCGCAGAACTTGGGCGACTTAGAAGGCATCAGCGGTATGGGCGCGAAAAAGTTGCAAGCCTACGGCGCAGAAGTGCTGCGCGTGTGCGCTGCCAGCGCCTGACTGGCGCATGGCATCGCCTGTTCAATAACCCATCGCATACTGGGTTACCGGCTTTTGCTTTAGGCTTGCGCTAGCATTTACTGGCCCGTACCCGACCCGTGGCGGTGAGAATGCATCAGCGGCGTTTTACATTTCATTGGAGATTCTCTTGCACACTTTTGCAACCAACCCTAGTCTGCGGGCCCTGCTGGCCGGGCTCTGTCTGACCGCCGCACTCCCGGCCTTCGCTGGCAAGACCCTCGACGCGATCAAGTCGCGCGGGCAAGTCGTTTGCGGTGTCAGCACGGGCGTGGCCGGCTTCTCGGCGGCTGACTCCAGTGGCAACTGGTCGGGGCTGGATGTTGATGTTTGCAAAGCTGTCGCCGCCGCCACGCTGGGCGACGCTAAAAAAGTGAAATTCGTGCCCCTGACGTCGCAGCAACGCTTCACGGCGCTGCAGTCTGGCGAGGTCGATGTGCTGTCGCGCAACACCACCTTCAGCCTATCGCGTGACGCCTCGCTCGGTCTGCACCAAACCGCCGTGACGTATTACGACGGTCAGGGTTTCATGGTGCCGGCCAAGTTCAAGATCAAAAGCGCCCAGCAACTCAAGGGCCAAACCGTTTGTGTGCAGTCCGGCACCACGACGGAGAAGAACCTGAGCGATTACTCGCGGACCCACAAGCTGAACCTCAAGCCGGTGGTGTTCGAGAAATTCGAAGCTGCCAACGCGGCCTATTTCTCCGGCCGCTGCGTGGCATACACCACCGATGCGTCGGCGCTGGCCTCCATCCGCAACAAGGAAGCTCGTACCCCCGCAGAGCACGTCATCTTGCCAGATTTGATTTCCAAAGAACCGCTCGGCCCGCTGGTGCGCCGCGGTGACGACGAATGGTTCGCCATCGTCAAGTGGGTGATTTACGGCCTGATCGAAGCCGAAGAATATGGCATGACCCAAGCCAATGTCGACCAGCTGAAAACCAGCACCCTCGACCCGGTGATCCAGCGTATTTTGGGCAGCACCGAAGACACCGGCCGACTGCTAGGCCTAGACAAAGAGTGGATGCTGCGCGCCCTCAAAGCCACCGGCAACTACGGCGAAATCTTCGAGCGCAATCTCGGCCCGAAGTCGCCCATCGGTTTGCCACGCGGCCTCAACAAGCAGTGGAACCAAGGCGGTCTGATGTACGCCTACCCGCTGCGCTAAAGCGGCATGACGCCCACAACGCCAGCCGCGCCGCTGCCGCCTAAGAACAAATGGTCTTGGCGCAGCCGGGCTTTTCGCGGCTTGCTTTACCAAGCGCTGGCGCTGGTCTTGATGGGCTTGGCGCTCTGGTACTTGGGACACAACACGCTGATCAACCTGCGTGAGCGTGGCATTCAGAGCGGCTTTGATTTTCTGACGCAAACCGCCGGCTTTGACATCGGCGAAAGCCTGTTTCCGTTTGACGCCAGCCAGCCCTACTGGCGGGCATTTTTGATCGGCCTGAGCAACACCTTGCGGGTGGCGCTGATCGGCATTGTCTTGGCCACGTTGATTGGCACCTTGGTGGGCGTCGGTCGCTTTTCGCGCAATGCACTGGTGCGCGGTGTGTGCGCCGCCTACGTCGAAATTTTCCGCAACATTCCGGTCTTGCTGCAACTGCTCATGTGGTATTTGCTCTTCACCGAAGTCTTGCCTGCGGCGTCTGAGGCTTGGCAACTAGGTTCGGTCTTCGGTTCAATTTTCCTGAGCAAAGGCGGGCTTAATTTCCCCGTTCCCATCTGGTCCAGCGACCATGCTTGGGCTGCCGTCGGCTTGCTGGCTGGCGCTGTGTTGGCGTGGTTGTACCGGCGCCGGGCGGTCGCCCATTTTGAGGCGACTGGGCAGTTGCGCAGCAGGGTCTGGCTGCCACTGGGCTTGGTGCTTTTCGGCGGGCTGCTGGGCTGGCTGGCGGGTGGCACACCGACCGCCATGAATTCACCGATGCGCGGCCTGTTTGCGATTGAAAAAGGGGGTGCGCTGACGCCAGAGTTCATCGCCGTGTTGCTCGGCCTGACGGCGTACACCGCCGCCTTTATTGCGGAAGTGGTGCGCGCCGGCATTCAATCGGTCGCCCTCGGGCAAAGCGAAGCAGCAGCAGCCCTGGGCCTGAGTCGCCAGCAGGAAATGAAGCTGGTGATGTTGCCGCAAGCGCTGCGCGTCATCATTCCGCCGCTCACCAACCAGTACTTGAACCTGACCAAAAATTCCTCATTAGCGGTCGCCATTGGTTACCCCGACGTGGTTTCGATTTCCAACACCGCACTGAATCAAACCGGCCGCGCTGTCGAGTGCATCAGCATCGTGATGGTGATTTACCTCAGCACCTCGTTGCTGACATCGTGGTGGATGAGCCGCTACAACGCCCGTGCGGCCATCAAGGAGCGTTGAGTGACTTCGGACGTTGACTTATGAGTGCCAAAATTTTCCACGCGATTTCAGCGCGTCCCGCACCCCTGCGCCATGGCGGTCTGGCTGGCTGGCTTAAGAGAAACCTGTTCGGTGACTTTCGCACCACCTTGGGCACGCTGCTGCTGGGCGGCTTGCTGCTGTGGACCCTGCCGCAGTTCATCCAATGGGCCTTGTTGTCGGCCACCTGGCGGCCCGATGCAGAGGCTTGCCGTGCAGCGACCGTGGGTGCTTGCTGGGGTGTGGTGGCCGAAAAATACCGCTTCATCATCTTCGGGCGCTATCCGTTCGACGAGCAATGGCGGCCGCTGCTGGCCACAATCCTCATGCTCAGCGTATTGATAGCCAGCTGTGTTCGATTCTTTTGGAAGCCTTGGCTGACTTGGCTGTGGCTGGCGGTGCTGGCGGTGTTTTTTGTGTTGATGTATGGCGACAGCTTTGGCCTGACGCGGGTTGAAACCGACCGTTGGGGTGGCTTCCCGCTGACGCTCTTGCTGGCCTCGCTGTCGATTGCCATGGCTTTTCCATTGGCGCTGCTGGTGGCACTTGGCCGTCGCTCAGACTTGCCGGCGATTCGCAGCGCCTGCACGATTTACATCGAGCTGGTGCGCGGTGTGCCGCTGATTTCTGTGCTGTTCATGGCCTCTTTTTTGTTCCCGTTGTTTATGCCGCAGGGCACCCGCATTGACGTGCTGATCCGCGTGCTGATCGGCATCACGCTGTTTGCCGCCGCCTACATGGCCGAAGTGATTCGCGGAGGTCTGCAAGCCATTCCCAAAGGGCAGGTCGAAGCGGCGGCTACGCTCGGGCTGTCCTACTGGCAGACGCAGCGCAAGATCGTGCTGCCGCAAGCGCTGGCGATCGTCGTGCCCGGCATCATGAACAACTTCATTGGCATTTTCAAGGACACTTCTTTGGTGACCATCGTCAGTCTGTATGAACTCACTGGTGCGCTGGGGTTGGCCCTCAACTCGGATGCCGACTGGCGCCCTTTCAAGGTCGAGGGCTATCTCTTCATCGCCCTGATCTATTTCACTTTTTGCTTTGCCATGTCGCGCTACAGCCTCTGGGTCGAGAAGCAAGTTAACCAAGGCCATGCGCGATGAGCGATCCCATCATCACCTTCGACAAAGTCAACAAGTGGTACGGCAACGATTTTCATGTGCTGCGCGACATTGACTTGCAAGTCCGTCAGGGCGAACGCATCGTGATTTGTGGGCCTTCTGGGTCCGGCAAGTCGACGCTGATCCGCTGTATCAACCGACTTGAAGAACACCAACAGGGTCGGCTCACCGTGGCAGGTATTGAGCTGTCGGACGACATCAAAGCCATCGACGCCGTGCGGCAACAAGTTGGCATGGTGTTTCAGCAATTCAATTTGTTCCCGCATTTAACGGTGCTCGACAACCTGACGCTGTCGCCGATTTGGGTCGGCAAGATGCCGAAAAAAGAAGCCGAAGAAAAGGCCATGCAGCAACTCGAACGCGTGCAAATCGCCGAGCAAGCGCATAAGTTTCCGTTGCAGCTGTCGGGCGGTCAGCAGCAACGCGTGGCGATCGCCCGCGCGCTGTGCTTAAAACCCAAAATCATGTTGTTTGACGAGCCCACCTCAGCGCTAGACCCCGAGATGATCAAGGAAGTGCTGGACGTGATTGTGGAACTGGCTGACCAAGGCATGACCCTGCTGTGCGTGACGCATGAAATGGGCTTTGCCAAAGCGGTGGCTGACCGCGTGATCTTCATGGACCAAGGCCAGATCGTTGAGCAAAACACGCCGAATGAGTTTTTTAATCACCCACAGACGGATCGGGCGCAGGATTTTTTATCAAAGATTCTGGGGCACTGACATTTTTTCAGTTCAGTTCCAGCCAATCACGTCAAAGCCTTTTTCGCCCAAGCAGCGCTGGACAAAACTGCGGTAACCCGTGTTGGGCCGGCCACCGCGAACCGCCGCTTGAGTGGCGCCAGCTGCCCCGCCGATCGCAGCGCCGCCTGCTCCAGCCCGCAACAGGCCTTCAGCACCACGACCAAACACCAGCGCTCCAACGGCACTGGCAACGCCGGCCACGGCAGCGCCTTCGCCAGCCCGCTGCGCCATTTGGTTGTCTTGTTGAGATCGCAGCCCAGCCGCACTGGCGCGTGACTGGCAGGCCGCCACTTCGTTCTGCGCCTGCGCCTCACCGACGCGGTTAAATGCAG
>CANFZL010000156.1 GCA_947451205.1 Comamonadaceae bacterium | reverse complement strand
GAGGGCTCAGACTGCAAACTCATCCAGTCGGCCAGATGCGCTCCCATGCCGATAAAAGCCAGATTCAAATAAGCGGCGACCAGCAACCCGATAAAAAGTCGGTCTCCACGGGTCGTCGGTATCGGCAAAAAACCTTTTCGCAGGCTGGTCGGGGACTTGATTTCCCATACCGTCATCGCCATCAGCATGAACAAAATGCAAGTGAAAAAAATTGCTACCGGGGTAGTCCAGGCCATCCAATTAAACATGGTTGTGCTCCTATCAAACGCGACCCATCGCAAAACCTTTGGCGATGTAATTTCGAACAAACCAGATCACGATCGCCCCTGGCACGATGGTCAGTACCCCGGCCGCAGCCAGCGTCGCCCAGTCCATGCCGGAGGCCGACACGGTGCGCGTCATGGTGGCCACAATCGGCTTGGCATCGACACTGGTCAGGGTGCGGGCAAGTAGCAATTCAACCCAGCTAAACATGAAGCAGAAGAACGCGGCCACACCCACACCGGCCTTGATCAAGGGCAGAAATATCTTGATGAAAAATTTGGGGAATGAGTAACCGTCGATGTACGCCGTCTCGTCAATTTCACGCGGAATACCGCTCATGAAACCCTCCAAAATCCAGACCGCCAGTGGCACGTTAAACAAGAGATGGGCCAGGGCAACAGCCAAATGCGTATCCAGCAGACCGACCGTGCTGTAAAGCTGGAAAAAAGGCAGCAAAAACACAGCCGGGGGCGTCATGCGGTTGGTCAGCAACCAGAAAAACACATGTTTGTCACCCAGAAAGCGATAGCGCGAAAAGGCATAAGCCGCCGGCAATGCCACGCCGATGGAGATCACGGTGTTGATGACGACATAAATCAGGCTATTTATATAGCCTGAATACCACGAAGGGTCGGTCAAGATCAGGCGGTAATTGGCCCAAGTCACGTTTTGTGGAAACAGGGTAAAACTGGCCAAGATTTCTTGGTTGGTTTTGAATGACATGTTGATCATCCAATAAATCGGCAGCAGCGCAAAAATGATGTATGCAAAAAGAAAAATTGTGCGCTTCTGAAACTTTGGCTTATGCATGTCCACTCTCCTTTTCCTGCGTGCCTACGCGCTGCATCCATGTGTACAAAATAAAACACATCATCAAGATAATCAGGAAATAAATCAGCGAGAAGGCGGCTGCTGGCCCCAAGTCAAACTGTCCTACTGCCTTGATCGTCAGTAGCTGTGACAAGAACGTGGTGGAGTTACCGGGACCGCCGCCTGTCAGCACAAACGGCTCGGTATAAATCATGAAGCTGTCCATGAATCGCAACAGCACGGCAATCATCAAAACGTCGCGCATTTTTGGCAATTGGATATACCGGAACACTGCGAATTTGCTCGCCCCGTCAATGCTGGCCGCTTGGTAGTAGGCGTCGGGGATGGATCGCAAACCGGCATAGCCCAGCAACGCGACCAAAGGCGTCCAATGCCAGACGTCCATGAGCAGAACAGTCAGCCAAGCGTGTGTCGGATTGCCAGCGTAGTTGTAATCAATACCCAGGCTATGCAACGTGGCCCCCATCAGGCCGATATCGGCACGGCCAAAAATTTGCCAAATGGTACCCACCACATTCCAGGGAATGAGCAGGGAAAGCGAGACGATAACCAAAACGGCAGAAGACCGCCAGCCGGTCGAGGGCATAGCCAAGGCCAGCAGGATGCCCAACGGCAGCTCCACCGCCAGCACAGAAAACGAGAATATCAACTGCCGGGCAAAAGCGGCATGCACTTCGGGGTCGCGCATGATGGACGTGAACCATTCCAGGCCGACATAAATACGGCGGTCAGGCGAAATGATGTCTTGTACCGAGTAGTTGACGACCGTCATCAGCGGAATAATTGCTGAGAAAGCGACGCAAATCAGGACTGGCAAAATCAAAAACCAGGCTTTCTGATTGACCGGCTTGGTGGTTGTGCTCATCGCACGATCTCCTCATTTTTATAAAAGCAGGTGTGCTCGCCCATGACTTGGAGCCAGACCGTATGACCCGGCACCAGTTGCGCCGTATCAGGGGACAAGCGCGCCTTGAGCACATGCGAGTCCAGGCTGGCGGTCAGCATGACGTGGGTGCCGACATCCTGAACTTTGGCCACCGTCATCGGCAGGGCGCCAGCCGTGTCAGGCGCCACCAGGGCCACATATTCCGGTCGCACGCCGAGCTTGATTGACCCGTCTGGCAAGCTGCGGCCCGCGTAAACCGGCAACTCGAAGCCGCCGATATGAATGCTGTTTTGTCTCGCCTCGCCGACCAAAAAATTCATACCCGGGGAGCCGATGAAATGCCCGACAAAGGTATGACTCGGCTTCTCATACAGCTCGGCAGCAGACCCAACCTGCACCGCCCGACCCAGTGCCATCACCACCACCTGATCGGCAAAAGTCAGGGCCTCCACTTGGTCGTGCGTGACATAGATCATGGTGAGCTTCAGGTCATGATGAATCTGTTTTATCTTGCGCCGCAACTGCCATTTGAGATGAGGGTCAATCACGGTCAGCGGTTCATCAAACAGGACGGCTGAGACGTCAGGACGCACAAGCCCCCGGCCCAGGGAAATCTTTTGTTTGGCATCCGCTGAGAGGCCGGCAGCTCGCTGATTCAACTGGCCACTCATTTCGAGTATTTCAGCAATCTCACCCACGCGCTTGCTGATTTTTTCTTTGGAAACGCCGCGGTTTCGCAGCGGGAAAGCCAGGTTTTCACCCACCGTCATCGTCTCGTAAATGACCGGGAACTGAAACACCTGCGCAATGTTCCGTTCGGGCGGTGACGCCAGCGTCACGTCCTGGCCGTCAAACAGCACTCGTCCCTGCGATGGAGCCAGCAAGCCCGACATGATGTTCAGCAAGGTCGTTTTGCCGCAGCCAGAAGGTCCCAGCAACGCATACGCACCACCATTTTCAAATGTCATCTTCAAAGGCAGCAAGGCATAGTCACTGTTTTGCTTTGGGGCAGGTTTGTAGGCGTGTGCCAGATCGAGTTCAATGCGCGCCATATCAGCGTCCTCCGCCACGTACCGGGGACATCAGCAACATCCCTTTCGCGTCAAATATATAAACTTGGACCGGGTTGAAATAGAGTTGAATGTGCGCACCCAAATCAAAGTAGTGAACTCCCGTCAACTGGGCCACCACATCACCCACCTGGGTGGCCACATGAACAAAGGTGTCCGAGCCCGATATCTCGGCCAGTTCCACTTGTCCAACCAGCGCAACGTCGCCGTCTTGCGCCTCCACGCGTAAGGCACTGGCGCGCATGCCAACCGTCAATTGAAGTGATGCTGTCGGCGGTAAATGAATCGCCAGCAAGGGACCGCTGTCTAGCAATACACCACCGTCACGACCACAGGCACCCAGCAAGTTCATCGGCGGATCACTGAAGGCGCGTGCCACACGCAACGAATTCGGCTTGTGAAAGACCTCAGCCGTCGGACCGTACTGCAGCAACTCACCTTCATCCATCACGGCGGTGTAGCCGCCCAGCAGGAGTGCCTCGCCAGGCTCTGTCGTGGCATAAATGACGGTTGAATTTCCTTCTGCGAAAAGGGCGCCCAACTCGTCGCGCAACTCTTCGCGCAACTTGTAATCGAGGTTGACCAGAGGTTCATCCAGCAGCATCAGGGGCGCACCTTTGGCGAGTGCCCGAGCCAACGCCACACGCTGCTGTTGTCCACCTGACAGCTCGGCCGGGTAGCGATCGAGAAACATTTCGATGTGCAGCTTTTCAGCCAGCTCATGAACTCGCCGATCGATGTCTTTTTCTCCCCGCAACTTCAAGGGTGAGGCGATGTTGTCGCGCACCCGCATGGAGGGGTAGTTGATGAACTGCTGATAGACCATCGCCACATTGCGCTGGCGAACGGACACACCCACCACGCTGCGCCCGTTAACGCGCACCTCACCGTGCGAGGGCACATCCAGCCCAGCCATGATTCGCATCAAGCTCGTCTTACCGGCTTGCGTCGCCCCCAGCAACACAGTTACTGCACCACTGGACGGTGCCATGCTCATGTCATAAAGCCATGTTCGGTCATCTACTTTTTTGCTGATGCCCTCAAGATGCAACTGCATTGCGCCCCCTTTTTATCGCCTCAAGAACCTAAGCCAAATTCGCTTCAGGTCATTGTTGTTCGTTTTATTTCTTTTTTAACTAGTAAATACCCTATTAATCTTCCTTTATTTTCGTTTTAAAGTTGCAAGCTGTTCCCAATTTCAGTTAAAACAAAGCATGAATCCCAATCCCAGACAACTCACCTTGCTCAAGGTGGTGCAGGCACAAGGGTCTGTGACAGTTGAACAACTGGCAGACACCCTCGGCGTCACACTACAAACCGTGCGTCGCGACGTGCAGCGCTTGGCTGACGAAAAACTGCTCATTCGCTTCCACGGCGGTGTGCGCGTTCCCAGCTCAACCATTGAAAACATGGCGCACCAACAACGCGAAAACTTGAATGCCGAAGGTAAATATCGAATTGCACAAGCAGTCGCTGCAGCAGTCCCCAATAACTGCTCATTGATCCTCAACATCGGCACCACCACCGAAGCCATTGCCAAGGCCTTGTTGCAACACAGCGGCTTGCAGGTCATCACCAACAACTTGAATGTGGCAAATATCCTCAGCGCCAACGCCAAAAGCGAAGTGATCGTTGTCGGCGGCGTGGTACGCGGGCGCGACGGCGGCATCGTGGGTGAAGCCGCGGTTGACTTCATTCGCCAGTTCAAGGTCGATATCGCCGTCATCGGCATCTCCGGCATTGAAGCTGACGGCAGCCTGCGGGACTACGATTACCGCGAGGTCAAGGTTGCCCAAACCATCATGTCGCATGCGCGTGAGGTCTGGCTGGCCGCCGACAACAGCAAGTTCAATCGCCCCGCCATGGTCGAGGTGGCAACGCTGACGCAGATTGATCGCTTGTTCACCGATGCCTTGCCACCCGATCCATTTCCAGCACTACTGACCGAAGCCTTCGTGCGCTATGACGTGGCGGTCTCCGCATGACCTATCTGCTCGCTCTAGACCAAGGCACCTCCAGTTCCCGCAGCATTATTTTTGACGCCGAAGGTCAAATAGTTGCGATGGCGCAGCAAGAGTTAACGCAAATTTTTCCGCAACTCGGCTGGGTCGAACACGACCCGATGGAAATATGGCGGGCTCAGTTGGCCACCGCGCAGCAAGTGCTTCACAAAGCCGGCCTGAAAGCCAGTGACATGCGTGCACTGGGCATCACCAACCAGCGCGAAACCACGGTGGTCTGGAACCGCAAAACCGGCCAGCCCATCCACAACGCCATCGTCTGGCAAGACCGCCGCGCCGAAGACACCTGCGTGCAGCTGCGCGCGCAAGGCCACGAGGCGTTGATCCAGTCCACCACCGGGCTGCGGATTGACGCTTATTTTTCAGCCACCAAGCTCAAATGGCTGCTCGACCATGTGCCGAACGCCCGCGCTCAGGCCGAGCGCGGCGAGCTCGCTTTTGGCACCATCGACAGCTGGCTAATGTGGCAACTCACCCAGGGTGCGCTGCACGCCACCGACGTCACCAATGCGTCGCGCACCATGCTATTTAATGTGCGCACCCACCAGTGGGACGCCCAGCTACTGGCGCTGCTGGACATTCCGCCGTCGCTGATGCCGGAGGTTCGCCCCTCCAGCGGCGACTTTGGCGAAGTTCGGCCTGAACTGCTAGGCCACGCGATCCCGATTGGCGGTGTGGCAGGCGACCAACAAAGCGCCTCCTTTGGCCAAGCTTGCTTTAGCCCCGGCATGGCCAAAAACACTTACGGCACCGGCTGCTTCTTGCTGATGCACAACGGCACACAATTTCAGACCTCGCAAAACGGCTTGCTGACGACCATCGCCGCGCAAACCTCGGCCCAGACAGAATTCGCCATGGAAGGCAGCGTCTTTGTCGGCGGAGCGGTGGTGCAGTGGCTGCGTGACGGCCTGCAAGCCTTTCAAAGCAGCGCCGAAGCGGAAGCCTTGGCGCAAAGCGTGCCGGACGCCGGCGGCGTGATGCTGGTGCCCGCCTTCACCGGCTTGGGCGCGCCTTATTGGGAACCCGACGCCCGTGGCACCATCACGGGCATCACGCGCGGCACCACGCTGGCGCACATCGCGCGCGCTGGCTTGGAAAGCATTGCGTTTCAG
>CANFZL010000155.1 GCA_947451205.1 Comamonadaceae bacterium | reverse complement strand
TGAAGTGCTGCCCTTTTAATTTGGAGCGGGAGAAGAGTCTCGAACTCTCGACCTCAACCTTGGCAAGGTTGCGCTCTACCAACTGAGCTACTCCCGCGTTTCAGATCGAATTATAGCTTGGATTTTTCAATGCTTTGAGAGCCGAGCAAAAAACTTTCTACTGATTCGATCAATGTTTGATGGCACCCGCTTGTGCCGTCAACGCTGCCGCAGATGCAGCGATGGCTGCAGCCGCTAAAGCGACTTCTTCATCGGACAAAGGCACCGGCATGCGTTCGAGTGCCACAGCCAACACCTGGTCAATCCATTTGACTGGAATAATTTCCAGACCACTCTTCACGTTGTCTGGAATTTCTTGAAGGTCTTTGGCATTTTCTTCAGGGATCAACACTGTCTTGATGCCGCCGCGCAATGCTGCCAACAGCTTTTCCTTGAGTCCACCGATGGCTGTGACTTCACCGCGCAGCGTGATCTCACCCGTCATGGCGACGTCACCGCGCACCGGAATGCCCGTCAACGCTGACACAAAGGCCGTGGTCATCGCGGCACCAGCGCTCGGGCCGTCCTTCGGTGTGGCGCCGTCCGGCACGTGAATGTGAATGTCACGCTTTTCAAACATGTCATCACGAATGCCGAGCATGCGTGAACGGCTGCGCACCACCGTGCGAGCAGCTTCAACAGATTCTTTCATCACATCACCCAGCGAGCCTGTGCGCGTGATCACGCCCTTGCCAGGCATGATCGCGGCTTCAATCGTCAGCAGGTCGCCGCCGACTTCCGTCCACGCCAAGCCAACGACTTGACCAATCTGGTTTTGCTCTTCAGCACGGCCGTAGCTGAACTTTCGCACACCCAGAAAATCATTCAGATTGTCTGGCGTGACCAGCACTTTGGGCTGCATCGTTTTGAGCTGAATCCCTTTGACGGTCTTGCGGCAAATTTTCGACAGTTCACGCTCAAGCGAACGCACGCCCGCTTCGCGGGTGTAGTAACGCACGATGTCGCGCACAGCTGGCTCAGAGATGTCGAGTTCACTGTCTTTGACGCCATTGTTCTTCAATTGCTTAGGCAACAGGTAACGCATGGCGATGCTGGTTTTTTCGTCTTCGGTGTAGCCCGAAAGACGAATCACTTCCATGCGGTCCAACAAGGCCGACGGAATATTCATCGAGTTGGAGGTTGCGACAAACATCACGTCACTCAAGTCGAAATCGACTTCAACGTAGTGATCGCCAAAGGTGTGGTTCTGCTCTGGGTCTAGCACTTCAAGCAAGGCGCTTGAAGGATCACCACGGAAGTCAGTGCCAAGCTTGTCGATCTCGTCGAGCAAGAAGAGTGGGTTGCGCGTGCCAGCCTTGGTCAGGCTTTGCAGCACCTTGCCAGGCAAGGCGCCAATGTAGGTACGGCGATGACCCCGAATCTCGGCTTCATCGCGCATGCCGCCTAACGCCATGCGCACGTATTTACGGCCTGTGGCTTTGGCGATCGATTGACCCAGCGATGTCTTGCCGACACCCGGTGGGCCGACGAGGCACAAAATCGGCGCTTTCAGTTTGTCAACGCGCTGCTGCACTGCGAGGTATTCAACGATACGATCTTTGACTTTTTCCAAGCCGAAGTGGTCTTCGTTGAGCACGTCTTCAGCATTTTTCAGGTCGTGTTTGATCTTTGTTTTCTTGCTCCAAGGCAAGCCCGTCAGCACATCGATGTAGCTGCGCACCACGGTCGCCTCAGCAGACATCGGTGACATGAGCTTGAGTTTTTTCAACTCGCTCTCAGCCTTTTTGCGCGCTTCCTGCGGCATCTTGGCGGCCTTGATCTTCTTTTCGATCTCGTCAATGTCCGCACCGTCTTCGCCTTCGCCAAGCTCTTTCTGGATCGCCTTGACTTGTTCGTTCAGATAAAAGTCACGCTGGTTTTTTTCCATCTGGCGCTTCACACGGCCACGGATTTTTTTGTCAACGTTGAGAATATCAACCTCACGCTCGACCTGCTCATAGAGGTTTTCGAGGCGCGCTTTGATGTTGCTCAGATCGAGGATGACCTGCTTGGCGTCTAGTTTCAGTGGCAAGTGCGCAGCGATGGTGTCAGCCAAACGTCCAGCATCGTCAATGCTGGAGATCGAGGTCAGAATCTCGGGTGGAATTTTCTTGTTCAGTTTGACGTAGTGGTCAAACTGCTGCATCACGGCTCGGCGCAGCGCTTCAACTTCGCTGGTCTTGTCGCCAGGCAAAGCCACTTCGGGCTCGACCGGCGTGACATTGCTGGTGAAGTGAAACTCACCATCCACAATAGAGTTGACCTTGGCGCGTTGCTGGCCTTCGACCAGTACCTTCACCGTGCCATCCGGCAGTTTGAGCATCTGCAGAATGGTTGCCACGCAACCGACGTCGAACATGTCTTCGGCGGACGGCTCATCTTTGGCGGCGGCTTTTTGGGCCACCAACATGATGCGGCGTTCGGATTCCATGGCGGACTCGAGCGCTTTGATGCTCTTTGGCCGACCGACAAACAGCGGAATGACCATGTGCGGGAAGACCACCACGTCGCGCAGTGGCAACAGCGGCAAGTCAATCGGAAGCGGCGGCAATGAAGTTTGACCGGACATATAAACCTTTCACGTTAGCCGCCGGAAAGGTTTCTCATCCGGCAGCAGGATTCATCTGAAAGACTTGGGGCGTTTAGCCGACATTTCAAGCCTTTTTAGCCGCTTCACGGTAAACCAGCAAAGGCGGCTTGTTTTCTTCAATTGTCGACTCGTCGACCACCACCTTTTCGACGTTGCTGATATTGGGCAACTCGTACATGGTGTCAATCAGTGATTGCTCCAAGATCGAACGCAGGCCCCGCGCACCGGTCTTGCGAGCCAGCGCCTTGCGGGCAATCGCCTTCAGTGCCGATGGGCGAATTTCAAGCTCAACGCCCTCCATCGACAGCAACTTGCTGAATTGCTTGGCGACCGCGTTTTTAGGCTCAGTGAGAATTTGTACCAGCGCATCTTCAGTCAGCTCGGCCAGGGTGGCGACCACCGGCATGCGCCCCACCAGCTCAGGAATCAGGCCGAACTTGATCAGATCTTCAGGTTCGACGTCCTTGAAGGCTTCTGTCAAGCTGCGGGTTTTCTTGCTTTTGACTGAGGCACCAAAACCAATGCCCGAGGTTTCGGTTCGACTTTCAATGACTTTCTCAAGCCCTGAAAACGCACCGCCGCAAATGAACAGAATATTGGTGGTGTCCACCTGCAGAAAATCTTGATTTGGGTGCTTGCGGCCGCCTTGCGGAGGCACGGACGCCATCGTGCCTTCGATCAGCTTGAGCAACGCCTGTTGCACGCCCTCGCCCGACACGTCACGCGTGATGGATGGGTTGTCAGACTTGCGCGTGATCTTGTCGATCTCATCGATGTAAACAATACCCTGCTGAGCGCGCTCAACTTCATAGTTGCAACTTTGGAGCAGCTTTTGAATGATGTTCTCAACGTCTTCACCGACATAGCCGGCTTCCGTCAAGGTGGTGGCGTCAGCCATCACAAAGGGAACGTTGAGGGTTCGCGCCAATGTTTGCGCCAGCAAGGTTTTGCCAGAGCCTGTGGGGCCGACCAGCAAGATGTTGCTCTTGGTTAATTCGACGTCGTCCTTTTTGGCTTTGTCTTTGTGGCGCAGACGCTTGTAGTGGTTGTAAACCGCCACTGCCAAGATACGCTTGGCCGGCTCTTGTCCAATAACATAGCCGTCCAGTGTCGCCTTGATTTCGGCGGGCGTCGGCAAGTCGCTGCGTGCGTCACCAGAATCGGTTCCAGCGGGCAACTCATCACGGATGATTTCATTGCAAAGGTCAATGCATTCATCGCAGACGAATACAGAGGGGCCTGCGATGAGCTTCTTCACTTCGTGTTGGCTTTTGCCACAGAAGGAGCAGTAAAGCGTTTTTTCGCTGGTGGTGCCTTTTTTCTCGGCCATTGCTGTTGCCTTTTCGCATGTCCGTCGTCGGACTGTATCTGAAGAAATGTTATCTAATGATAACGAAACAAAAACGGCGTTTTCTGTTACAGAAAACGCCGTAGCAGAGCCTAGCGCCAGCTGTTTTTTAAGGGCGCTTGGCGATAACTTCGTCGATCAATCCGTACTCTTTAGCGTCATCCGCAAACATGAAATAGTCACGCTCGGTGTCACGTTCAATGCGCTCAACCGTCTGCCCTGTGTTGCTCGCCAAAATACGATTCAATTGGTCTCGGGTTTTCAAGATGTCACGGGCATGGATTTCGATGTCCGTCGCTTGGCCCTGCGCACCGCCTGATGGCTGGTGAATCATGACGCGTGAGTTCGGCAAAGAAAAACGCTTGCCCTTGGCACCCGCCGACAACAAAAATGCACCCATGCTGGCCGCCATGCCGACGCACAGGGTCGACACATCGGGCTTGATGAACTGCATGGTGTCGTAAATCGCCATGCCGGCCGTGACAGAACCACCGGGTGAATTGATGTAAAACGAGATGTCTTTGTCTGGATTTTCGCTTTCCAGAAAGAGCAGCTGTGCCACCACCAAGTTGGCCGTCTGGTCATTCACTGGGCCGACCAAGAAAATCACGCGTTCTTTGAGCAGACGGGAATAAATGTCGTAAGAGCGTTCGCCGCGGCCCGACTGCTCGATAACCATCGGCACCATGCCGAGACCTTGCGCGCCGGTGTAAGAACCGCCGTAGCTGTAATTTGCAACCATTGTGTTTTTCTCCAAAGATATTTGTACTGTACCTAAAATCAATCTGGGGCTTGTGCCGTCAAGCACAAGCCCCAGATTTAACAAAGACTCTTGTCTTCGGTCAGTTTTGGGCCATCAACTCGTCAAAGCTGATGGACTTTTCATTGATCTTCGCCTTGGCCAACACGAAATCAGTGACATTATTTTCAATGACCACAGCTTCGACTTCAGCCATACGGCTGTTGTCGCTCAGATACCAACGCACCACATCTTGCGGCTTTTCATAGCTACCGGCCAGTTCCTCAATGTGCGCCTTGAGTTGCTCAGGCTTGGCCTGCAGCTCGTTGGTGCGGACCAGTTCAGCCACCACCAGGCCCAAACGCACGCGCTTTTCAGCTTGTGGACGGAAGATGTCGTCAGGAATCGGGGCTTTGTCAGCGTCTTTGATACCCCGCTGCTTGAGATCGGCACGAGCAGCTTCGATCATCCGATCGAGTTCAGCCTGCACGCTGGACTTTGGCAAGTCGAGTTCGGCGTTGGCCAGCAAGGCGTCCATCACGGCATTTTTGTTGCGGGCCAACAGGCGGAATTTGACTTCACGTTCAAGGTTTTTGCGAATGTCGACGCGCAGACCGTCCACGGTTTCGTCGGCGATGCCGAGTGACTTGGCCAAGGCTTCGTTAATCTCTGGCAGATGGGCGGCTTCGATTTTCTTGACCGTAACCATGAAGTCAGCTTGCTTGCCGGCCACGTCTTTACCGTGGTAATCCTCAGGGAAGCTCAGTGGGAAGGTCTTGCTTTCGCCAGACTTCATGCCACGCACCGCGTCTTCAAATTCTTTCAGCATCTGGCCTTCGCCAACCAGGAACTGGAAGGCTTCGGCTTTGCCGCCTGGGAAGGTTTCACCTTCGATCTTGCCTTCAAAATCAATCGTCACGCGGTCGTTGTCTTGCGCTGCAAGGTCCATCGCGCGCTGGGCAAACGTACGACGCTGCTTGCGCAGAATGTCAAGGGTCTTGTCGATGGCAGCCTCGCTGACTTCAGCACTGACTTTGGCCACTTCGGCGCCTGCCAAGTCGGCAATTTTGACATCTGGGTAGACTTCAAAAATTGCATCAAACAGCAAGTCGCCTTCTGGCGCGCCTTCTTTTTCGCTGATACGCGGCTGACCTGCCACGCGCAATTTGGCTTCATTGGCAGCCACGGAGAAAGCCTCTCCAACCTTGTCGTTCATCACTTCGTAATGAACTGAGTAACCGTAACGCTGAGCCACGACATTCATTGGCACTTTGCCTGGACGGAAACCGTCCATCTTGACCGTGCGGGCCAATCGCTTCAGGCGCACGTCTACTTCGGACTGGATCGTGTTGACGGGCAGCGTCAACGTCATTTTGCGTTCCAGCTTTTCAAGCGTTTCTACAGTCACGGCCATGATCTTCTCCTAATATCCAGCTTGGTAATGAGCAGTCAGCGCCTTGAAACAAGACGGTGCTACCCGTAAAAGTGTGGTGCGGAGAGCCGGACTCGAACCGGCACATCCTTGCGGACGTCAGGACCTAAACCTGGTGCGTCTACCAATTTCGCCATCCCCGCGCCTGAACTAAAAACGGGAATCAACAACT
>CANFZL010000154.1 GCA_947451205.1 Comamonadaceae bacterium | reverse complement strand
GCCCAGGTGCAGGTGCAAAACAAGTTGCAGCAGGCCTTGTCGCGCTTGCCGCCCGAGGTGCAAAGCCGTGGTGTCACTGTCACCAAGGGCGGTAACGACTACCTGATGACCTACACCTTCACCTCGCCCGACCCGAGTGTCAGCCAGGTGGACATTGGCGACTACCTCAGCAGCAACCTGATCGATGTGTTGGGCCGTGTGGATGGCGTTGGCGACATCCAGTTGTTTGGCACTCCCTACGCGATGCGCATTTGGTTAGACCCCGCCAAGCTGCAAAAATATGCACTGATGCCTGCTGATGTACGCAGAGCCGTGCTGGCGCAGAATGCGCAGGTTTCGGCCGGCCAGCTCGGTACTTTGCCGGCGGTGGGCGAGCAGCAGCTGAGTGCCACGATCACGGCGCGCACGAAGCTCAAGACTGTCGAAGAGTTCAACAACGTCTTGCTCAAATCCACGCCTGATGGCGCTGTCGTGCTTCTCAAGGATGTAGCGCGGGTTGAGCTCGGGGCCGACAATCTGACCATCACCTCGCGCCTCAATGGGCAGCCTGGGGCTGGCATGGGGATTGTGCTGGCTGACGGCGCCAACGCGCTGGCTGTTTCTGCGGCGGTCAACGCCAAGATCGCCGAGCTCCAGCCCTTTTTCCCCTTCGGCCTGACACCTTTCATCAGCTCGGACACGGCGCCCTTTGTGCGTGCCTCGACCCGGGAAGTCTTGATCACATTGGTCGAGGCCATGGTGCTGGTGGTGCTGGTTATTTTTGTGTTCTTGCAGAATTTTCGCGCCACGCTGATTCCGGCGATTGCCGTTCCTGTGGTGCTGCTGGGCACCTTGGGCGTCTTGTCGCTGGCCGGTTACTCCATCAACACCCTGACCATGTTTGCCCTGGTGCTGTCCATCGGTCTGCTGGTCGACGATGCGATCGTGGTGGTCGAAAACGTCGAGCGAGTGATGAGTCAGGAAGGCTTGTCACCCAAGGAGGCCACGCGCAAATCCATGCGTGAGATCACGCCTGCGCTGGTCGGCATTGGCCTGACGCTGTCGGCGGTGTTCATTCCCATGGCCTTTTTTGGAGGTTCGACGGGCGTGATTTATCGCCAATTTTCGATCACCATCGTCTCCGCCATGGTGCTCTCCGTGTTTGTTGCGCTGACACTCACGCCGGCCATGTGCGCTACCTTCCTCAAACCCGTGGCCAAGGGTCAACACAGCCCGCACGGCGACAAGCCGCGCCGCGGACTGTTCGGGATTTCTGACCGGTTTTTTCACTGGTTCAACCACCACTTTGACCGCAGTAGCGCCCGTTACCAAAGCACCGTTGGTTCTCTGATGCGCCGCAGCAAGCGCATGGTGGTGCTGTTCCTGCTCTTGTGTGCGGGCATGGCGGTGATGTTCCTGCGCCTGCCGACCTCCTTCCTTCCCAACGAAGACCAGGGTTTTATGTCGGTGCAGATCACCTTGCCATCCGGCGCCTCGAACGCGCGGCTTCAGGTGGTGATGGCCGAGGTGCAGGACTACATCGCCAAGCAGCCCGACGTGATCAGTTTTAACTCCATCACCGGTCTCGGTGGCGATCAGAGCTCGGCACGCGGTTTTGTCCGTTTGACTGACTGGAGCGAGCGCCGCCGTCCCGAACAAAGCGCAGCGGCGATTGCCCGTAAGGCGACGACCGATTTGGCGGTGATTCGGGACGCGCGTATCTTCGTGCTGTTGCCGCCCGCCGTGCGCGGCCTGGGCGCGAATGCTGGTTTCAACTTCAATCTCAAAGACCTCAACGGCTTGGGCCACGACGCGCTGGTAGCGGCACGCGACCAAGTATTGCAGCTGGCCGCTCAACGGCCCGAGCTGGACAATGTGCGCGCCAATAATCTGGACGACACGGCGCAACTCGGCGTGATCATCGACGACCGCAAAGCCGCCGCATTGGGTGTTGCCACTACGGACATCAACGACGTGCTGTCTAGCGCCCTTGGTGGCAGTTACATCAACGACTTTTTGAATGGCGGCCGGGTCAAGCGCGTCTACATGCAGGGCGACGCGCCTTACCGCATGCTGCCGCAAGACATCGGCCCCTGGACGGTGCGCAACGACCAAGGTGAGATGGTGCGGTTTTCAACCTTCACGACGACTGAGTGGACCTTCGGATCGCCGCAGCTGCGGCGTTACAACGGCAGCCCGAGTTACGAGTTTGTCGGTAACCAAGGGCCGGGCGTGAGTTCGGGCGTGGCGATGGACGCGATCGAGGACATCATGGCCCAGATGCCGCCTGGCATTGGTTTTGAGTGGACGGGTGCTTCGCTGCAGGAGCGAATGTCGGGTGCACAGGCGCCGCTTTTATACGCGATCTCCATCCTGTTCGTGTTTCTGTGTCTGGCAGCCTTGTACGAAAGCTGGTCGGTACCGTTGGCGGTGATTCTGGCTGTACCGCTGGGCATTCTGGGTGCCTTGCTGTTCACGGACCTGCGCGGTTTGACGAACGACGTCTACTTCCAAGTGGGCTTGCTCACAACGGTGGGGCTGGCCTCCCGAAACGCCATCCTGATCGTCGAGTTCGCCACCCAGTTGCAGCAGCGCGGCATGAACGCCTTTGATGCGGTTCTGGAAGCTGTGCATTTGCGCCTGCGTCCGATCTTGATGACCTCACTGGCCTTTGGTTTTGGCGTTTTGCCCCTGGCCATTGGCACGGGCGCTGGGGCTGGTGGCCGTCAGGCGATTGGCACGGCGGTGCTGGGCGGAATGATTTCTTCGACCGTGTTGGGCATCTTTTTTGTCCCGGTGTTTTTCCTCTTGATCCGCAGTTGGTTTTCAGGGAAATCCGATCTTCCTGCGCCCGGCGCAGCGGCTGCGACAGAAGGCCAATCATGATGCGCGTCCTACCCAAGGTGGGTCTGCTGGCGGCGGCTGTTTTATTGGCCGGGTGTACCAGCTTGTCGCCTGATTTTGAGCGCCCGGCTTTGCCGGTGCCGTCAACGCTGGGCAATGCAGCCACCGACAATGCTGCGGCCGGCAGCGATGTTTCGTTGTTGGCGTGGCGTGACTTCGCGCAAGGCCCACAATTGCGGGCGTTGATCGCGCTGGCGCTGGACAACAACCGTGACCTGCGCGTGGCGGTGTTGTCGATTGAAAGAGCCCGCGCCCAATATAGTGTGCAGCGTGCCAACCTGTTTCCCAGCATCGCTGCGACGGGGCAGGGCAGTCGCAGTCGGACGCCGCAAGACTTGAACGCCAGTGGCAATGCGCAAGTCGCTAACCAGTTCAGCGCGCAGCTGGGTTTGAGCAGTTACGAGCTTGATTTTTTCGGCCGTGTTCGCAACCTCAACGATGTGGCGCTGCAGGAGTATCTGCGGGTCACGGAAAACCAGCGCAGCGTGCAGCTGATGCTGGTGGCCGAGGTCAGCAGCGCTTGGCTGACGTTGGCGGCCGATCGGCAGCGATTGCAGCTGGCGCAAGAAACGCTGGCCAGCCGCGAGGCCTCGTATGCGCTGACCAAGCGTATCTTCGCGCTAGGTGCTACCTCAGGCTTGGTATTGGCGCAAAACCAGACGACAGTCGACAGCGCCCGCCTAGAGGTGGCCAGCTTCACCAGCTTGGTCGCGCGGGACCGCAATGCGCTTCAATGGCTGGTCGGCTCCAGCGTGCCTGCAGACCTGTTACCTGCCAACGCAGCACTCGGCCAGAACGGGCTGCTCGCCATCGCAGCGGCCCAGCCAGCGGCATCGGTCTTGCTGGCGGTGCCGGCAGACCTGTCTTCACGGGTGCTGTTGCGGCGCCCCGACGTCGCGGCGGCAGAGTACAGTTTGCGTGGAACCTACGCCAGCATTGGCGCGGCGCGCGCGGCGTTTTTCCCCAGCATCAGCTTGACCGCATCGGTAGGCACCGGCAGCAATGCCTTGGCGGGTTTGTTTGAAAGCGGCAACGGCAGTTGGAGTTTCGTCCCACAAATCAGGCTGCCAATTTTTGATGCCGGCCGTAACCGCTCCAATCTAGAAGTGGCCGAGGCCAATCAGGGCATCGCCGTGGCGCAATACGAAAAAGTCGTGCAGACAGCCTTCCGCGAAGTCGCCGATGCATTTGCCGACCGCGCCACCCTAACGCAACGACTGACGGCGCAAACGTCACTGTTGGAGGCCACCCAGAGGACCTTCACTTTGTCGGATGCGCGCTTCCAGGCCGGCGTCGACAACTACCTCACGGTACTCGATGCGCAGCGTTCGCTGTACGCCGCGCAACAAACCCTGATCGGCCTGCAACTGGCCGAACAGACCAACCGCATCACGCTCTACAAGGTGTTGGGTGGTGGCTAAGTGTCAGCACACAGTCTTTGAAAAAACACATTTTTTAAACAATGTTCAAGGAATAAATATGAAAATCGTCGCCACTTTTTTTGCGGGTGTTTTACTCGCTAGCGCAGCTATTGCCCAATCTGCGGGCGGTTACAGCGGCGCGACTGCCAATGGCGCAACTTCAACCAGTGGCGGCAAAGGTGGCTTCACCGGCCCAACGACGGTGGTGACTGTCGAACAAGCCAAAACGCTGAAAGACGATGCCAAGGTCACTCTGCATGGCACGATTGAAAGCCACATCGGCGGTGAGAACTACATCTTCAAGGATGCCAGCGGCAGCATTGAAGTTGAGATTGACGATCGCCGCTGGGCAGGCCAAACGATTTCAGCCACGGACCGTGTTGAGATCTTTGGCGAGATCGACAAAGACTGGAGCTCGGTTGAAATCGATGTGAAGCGAATCCGCAAGCTCTGACCCTGTATTGGTCAATAAGCAGGTGGCGCGTTGCTTGCCGGCGCTCCCTGTCTTGCACCGAGAAAGTCTGCCGCCAGTTGACGTGCTGCACTCGCAAAGACCAGCACATCTACACCCGTGGCGACAAAGGTAGCGCCCAGCTCAAGATAGCGCCGCGCCACTTTTTGGTCAGACATCAGCGTGCCCGCTGCTTTGCCAGATGTCACGATGGTTGTGATCGCGCCCTCAATCGCGGCCTGAACTTCAGGGTGGAACGGTTGCCCTCGGTAGCCCATCGACGCCGCCAGATCAGCCGGGCCGATGAAAACGCCATCAACACCGTCGACAGCGCAGATGGCTTCAAGGTTCTCCAACGCCAGCACAGATTCAGCCTGTACCAGCAGACAAATCTCACCGTCAGCGACCTTGAGATAGTCGCTGCGTGCACCCCAACGCGAGGAGCGCGCCACCATGCTGCCAACGCCCCGAATGCCCAGCGGCGGGTACTGCGTAGCGAGCACCAACTGGCGCGCCTGTTCGGCCGTGTCGACCATCGGTATCAGCAGGTTTTGGGCACCGATGTCGAGCAATTGTTTGATCAGGGCCACATCTCCAGAAACAGCACGCACCACCGGCTGTGAGCGGTAGGGCGCGATCGCCTGCAAGGCACTGAGGGTGCTGCGCAAGTCGTTAGGTGCATGCTCACCATCAATCAGCAGCCAGTCAAAACCAGCGGTGGCACTGACTTCAGCCAGATAGGGTTCGGCCATCGACAGCCATAGACCGATCTGCGGCTGTTTGTTGGCTAAGGCGGTTTTGAAACTATTTCCAGCGGTCATGGGCTCAGTCTCCTAAAACGATCTTGTTGGCGGCAATCAAATCAGCCCACTTCTTCATCTGACCCGCCAGAAATTTCTGAAAAGCCTCGGGTGAGTTGCCGACGGGCGTGAGCCCTACGGCCGCCAAACGCTGACGCACTTCCGGTGATTGCGCTGCTTGCTGGCAGGCCTGCGAGAGTTTTTCAACAACGGCTGCTGGTGTGCCGCCCGGCACAAAAAAGCCGTTCCACTCGATGATGACAAAGTCCTTGTAGCCGAGCTCGCTAAAGGTCGGCACATCTGGCAGTGCCGGGACGCGTTCGGCAGAGGTCACCGCCAGTGGCCTGAGGCGTCCTGATTTGATGTGGCCCAGCGCTGACGAGCTGTTGGCGAAGTAGGTGTTGACCTGACCGCCGATGAGGTCGGTCATGGCGGGTGCGCCGCCTTTGTAGGGCACGTGCACCATGTCGATGCCGGTCTGGTTTTTCAGCAGTTCGCCAGCCAAGTGGGCTGCCCCACCCGCACCATAGGAGGCGTAAGAAATTTTTCCGGGGTTGGCCTTGGCGTGCTCGACAAAGCCCTTGACGGACGTGAACGGCGACGCGCTGGACACCACCATCACGCTGGGCGCGTCCACCGCTTGACTGACGGGTACGAGGTCTTTGGTGAAGCTGTAGGGCAGCTTGCGAGACACCGCGTTCACGGCCGATGCGAAGGCGTCGAACAACACGGTGTAGCCGTCCGCCGGGGCTTGCGTCACCAGCGTGGCGGCGACGATGCCGCT
>CANFZL010000153.1 GCA_947451205.1 Comamonadaceae bacterium | reverse complement strand
GGCGAAGTGCTCGGTGAAAACCAGTCCGGCAACATGCTCGAAGTGGGATTTCAGCTGTACAACGAAATGCTTTCTGAAGCCGTGCGCTGCCTGAAAGCCGGCATAGAGCCTGACCTGCTGAATCCCCTCCACGTGGGCACGGAAATCAATCTACACGCACCCGCCCTGCTGCCGGATGACTATTGCGGCGACGTGCATTTGCGCTTGAGCTTTTACAAAAAACTCGCCGTCGCCAAAACTGCCGATCAGATCGACAACCTGCTCGAAGAAATCGTCGACCGCTTTGGTAAGTTGCCGCCGCAGGGCCAGACGCTGATCGACATGCACCGCCTGCGGGTGCTGGCCAAGCCGTACGGCGTGGTCAAGGTCGACGCAGCGCCGGGGGTGATCAACATCACATTCCAGAAAGACCCGCCGATCGAGGCCATGGCGATCATGCACCTGATCCAAAAAAACAAGCACATCAAGCTCGCCGGCAACGACAAGCTGCGCATCGAACGCGAACTCCCTGAGCCGAAAGACCGGGCCCAGATGGTCCGCGATGTGCTGCGTTCGTTGGGACAACCTCGCGTTGACGTTGTACCGTCATCAGCTGTGCCTGTCGTGTCGGCTAAAAATGCCTGAAACACTCGTCCAACATTATCCAGACAACAATTGACCGCCATGACAAGCCACACAGCCCTCCCCTACGCCCCCGGTCTTGACGTCAAACCGAACGTCAAAAAACGCCCCCTCAGCGACTACAAACTGATCGCCTTCGACATGGACTCCACGCTGATCAACATCGAATGCGTCGACGAAATTGCCGATGCGGTCGGCCGCAAGGCTGAGGTTTCCGCCATCACCGAAGCGGCGATGCGCGGTGAAATCACCGACTTCAAAGAAAGCCTGCGCCAGCGCGTTGCCCTGCTCAAGGGCGTGCATGCGAACAGCATGGACGCTGTCTACCGTGAACGTCTGCGGCTCAATGCCGGTGCGGCAGAACTGGTGGCAGCCTGCAAAAAAACCGGCATGAAAGTGCTACTGGTGAGCGGTGGCTTCACTTTTTTCACCGACCGCGTGCGCGACGAGCTGGCGATTGATTTCACCCGCTCGAACGTCCTTGAGGTCAAAGATGGCTTGTTGACCGGCCGCATGCTGGACCAGCCTTGGGGCGATATTTGCGATGGCGAAGAGAAAAAGAAAATGCTCTTGGAAACCTGCGCGCAGTTAGGCATCCGTCCGCTGCAAGCCATTGCCATGGGCGACGGCGCGAATGACTTGCCCATGATGAGTGTGGCGGGCTTGTCCGTGGCCTACCACGCTAAGCCTAAGGTCCGTGAACAAGCGATGGTAGCGATCAACGAAGGTGGACTGGACCGATTGCTTGAAATATTGCAAGCCAATGCATGAATCAATTTAAATATATTTAAATTCAGTAACTCATCCGTAAAGTGTAAAATTAAATTACAATAAACATATTTATATAATTAATGATTAATATTTTGAAGAGAAATTACCTATTTTGGGCATTCACTCTTCTCTTGGTTTCTTCCTGGGCACAGGCCGCTACTTGGTTTGCACTTGAAGTCCCGGGCAACACCTTCGGTGCAACGGTTGAAGTGGATCTTGAATCCCTTCGCAGTCTCGGCGAGAAGCGCGAATTGATGACTCGAATCAGTTTTTCCCAACCTCAAAAAGAACAAAACATCAGCTTTCAATCCGTCATCGCAGAACTTGAGATCTCATGCAACAGCGATCTAGACATCTGGAAAAGCGTTAGTTTTTTTCCGAGCAGCCGAGCAGAAGGCAAACCGATCAGCACAGCCAACTTCGGGACGTCTGGGCTGCACATCAGCGTTTTGAAGATGCTGCCAGAAAAAACTTGGGGCACTTTGCAACGAAGCGCTTGCGGCAGAAACACCGCAGTGGCTCCCTGAAGGCATGCGTTAACCAAATTTCCGGGCGGCCTCAATCGCTAAACCCGCACCAATGCTGCCAAACAAATCGCCTTCAACGCGCTGCGCCTTCGGTAGCAGTTGCCCAACGCCTTGACGCAGCAACGGAACGCCGCTTGAACCGCCCGTGAAAAACACCGTGTCGACTTGATCAGCGGTAACGCAGGCATCGCGCAATAGTTTGTTCACCGTTTCACCGATGCGATGCACCAAGCCTGCAATCGCGTTGTCAAAAATGGCACGCTGTAAACGCACATCTTTGGCTGCGCCAATTCGGCTCAAATCCATCGTCACTTCAGACTCTGTGGACAAGTTGATCTTGGCCGCCTCGACCTGCATCGCCAACCAATGGCCGTCTTTTTGTTGCACCAAATTTTGCAAGGCTTGCAGCTTTCCCGGCTCACGCCCTTCACGCGTCACCTCGACAATCTGAGCCCAAGCCTTGCGTGTGTAAGTTTGGTTGATGGTGTGCCAAGTGGCCAAGTTGAAGTAGGGTGACGAAGGAACTTGCAGGCCACTTTTGAGTTGGCTGCCCAGCCCCAACAAAGGCATCACGCCGGCCAAGCTCAGGTGTTTGTCAAAGTCTGTGCCGCCAATGTGCACGCCGCCGCTGGCGAGAATATCGTCTTTGCGTTCCTGCTTGCCGGCTTGCTCAGGGCCCAGTCGAACCAGCGCAAAGTCAGACGTACCACCGCCAATGTCAACCACCAGCACCAACTCTTCGCGGCTGATTTGAGACTCGTAATCAAACGCTGCGGCAATCGGCTCGTATTGAAACTCGATGTGGCGCAAACCCGCCGCACGGGCAATCTCAGCCAGTGTGTTTTCGGCCAGCTTGTCGGCCTGCGGATCGTCGTCCACAAAATAAACCGGGCGCCCCAGCACAGCGCTGCTGAAACTTTGCCCGGCCGACGCTTCGGCACGGGTTTTGAGCTCACCAATGAAGAGCGCCAGCAGCTCCCGAAACGGCAACACCCGGCCCGCGACTTCGGTGAAGTCATCCATCAAAGAGGTGCCGAGCAGGCTCTTCAGGGAGCGCATGAGACGGCCTTCGTCGCCGATCAGATAGTCGGCCAAAGCCGCACGGCCGTAGCTGGTCAAGCTGTCTTCGGCATGAAAAAAGACGACCGACGGCAAGGTCAGCTTGTCTCCTTCCAGCGCCAGCAACGCGGCTTGGCCCGGTCGGCTCCAACCGACGGTTGAATTGGAGGTGCCGAAGTCAATGCCACAGGCCTGGGCTGCGCCCCTCACATGAGCCATCGAGTTCAGCCCGGCTGCTTGAATTGCTTGTCCGCCCAAGCGATGGCGCTGTTGCGGCTGAGCTTGAACGACGCAGCCACACGCACTTCAGCCAGCGACTCGCCCGCGTCATCGTGTGCACTCAAGGTGCCGTAGGGATTGTCCTCGTCAGGAACGATGTCCAACGACACCGTGACGCGTGCAGTACCTGCAGTGACCGTGATGCTTTGGTGCAGCGAGGCATGCAACTGCTGCTCTTGCCTGCGCACAAATTCAGAGGCGGTTTTGACCAAGGTATTGAAGGCGGTGTTGTCGAGTGGCTTCGGATTTTTCTTATCGCGGCCCATGGTCCAAGGTCCGATCAAGGCCGGCTCGGGTTCACCGTCTTTGATCATGGCCACCGCCCAGCCGTCGTCGTCTTCATTTTTCAGCACCCGTGCGGTCCAGCCATTGTCTTGCCACAAGCGCGGCTGCTGGATAATTTCGGGTTCTTCAGGCATGTCGGAGGTATCGGAAGGGTTCAAGGGGGGTCAAATCAGGTAAAAATGAGTCTAAGCCTCAGGGCGTTCGATTCTAAAGGTCTTATGACGTTACCAACACCGCCAGCATCTCCGCCAACTGTGCACATTGTGTGCCCGCACTGCCAGACCACCAACCGCGTTGCCAAGGCCGACTTAGCGAAGGCGACCGACTGTGGACAATGCCACCAAGCACTGTTCAGCGGCCAGTCCGTGGCCATGTCTGAAACGGCTTTTGACAAACACCTGCAGCGCGATCAAATTCCGGTCTTGGTGGATTTTTGGGCCCCTTGGTGTGGGCCTTGCCGCCTGATGGCACCCGCCTATGAGCAAGCGGCACAGCAGCTTGAGCCACAAGTCCGGGTCGCCAAGGTCAACACCGAAGAAGCCAAAAATTTGGGTGCCCGCTACAACATCCGCAGCATTCCGACTTTGGCGCTGTTTTTAAATGGCCGGGAAATAGCCCGACAGCCGGGGGCCATGGGCGCGGCTGACATCGTGCGCTGGACGCAGTCACAGTTGGCTCAACACCGCTGAAACGCTCGAATTTTCAGGCGTCTTCTCCGTTCGTCTGCTGGGCCGCCGCCCGCAGCTTGTCTTTCTTGCTGGGTCGTTTGCCTTTGATGCCGCCGGTGGACTCACCCGCAGCACTGCGGCTTTCAGTGGCGGCCAACACCGGCGCCACGTCAGTCGGCTCAAAACCGGCTACTTGCTCACGCGGCACGCTCAAGCCTTGACGCTTTTCGATCAAGCGAAAATGCGCTTCAGTGGCTGGGCTGACAAAGCTCACCGCCAAGCCAGACTCCCCTGCACGCCCAGTCCGGCCGATGCGGTGAACGTAGTCCACCGCCGAGCGCGGCAAATCGTAATTGACGACCACCGGCAACAAGGCCACGTCCAAGCCGCGCGCCGCCACATCTGTCGCGATCACCACTTTGACGTCTGAATTTTTAAAGTCGAGCAGCACCTGCGTGCGTTTGCCTTGACTCAGTTCGCCATGAAAAGGCTCGGCTTCTAAGCCGACTTTGCGCAGCTTGTCGGCCACCATCTCGGCGGCGTGTTTGGTGGCCACGAAGACCAGCACACGGCTCCACTTTCTTTGCTCGATCAGATGCCGTAGCAATTGGGTGCGACGGCTGCTGTCAACCTCAATCACCAGCTGCGCGATAGCGCTGATTTCCAGCACCTCGGGCAGCACTTCAACCCGTGCCGGCGACTGCAGCAAGCCAGCTGCCAAAGACTGCACGGGTGCCGGCAAGGTGGCCGAGAAAAACAGGTTTTGCCGACGCGCTGGCAGCAAAGCCAAAATCCGCTTGAGTTCTTCGTCAAAACCGAGGTCGAGCAGCCGATCGGCTTCGTCCAGCACCAGCGTCTGCACCGCCGACAAATCAAGCGCGTTGTGGTCAATCAAATCCAGCAGACGGCCGGGTGTCGCCACCACCCAGTCGGTGCCGCTGCGCAGCCCCATCATCTGCGGGTTGATCGAAACCCCGCCAAAGACAACAGTGACTTTGAGCTCGGGCGCCACTTGCAGCGCCAATTGGCGAGCCACCTCGCCAATTTGCACGGCGAGTTCACGTGTGGGTACCAAAATCAGCGCCCTCACCCGTCGTGGCCGATTGCTTGGAACAGCCGCCAGCATTTGGAGAATCGGCAGACAAAACGCAGCCGTTTTGCCAGAACCGGTTTCAGCCGACGCCAGCACGTCGCGGCCCGCCAAAATCAGCGGAATGGCTGCCGCTTGCACAGGCGTGGGTTGGGTGTAGTTCAGACCAGCCAGGGCGCGAAGAAGTGTCGGCGACAAGCCGAGTGTGGAAAAAGACATACGGGGAGTTCTGAAACCGAGTTGAAGCCGTTGACAGCTGTGGATAAGCGCGAAAGCATTGATTTTAAGCGCCGGCCGGACCAGGCCGACGCTTGAGGCCGCATAATCATGCCCTTCCGACAGGCCGGCGCCAAGGCGCTGAACGGCATCTCTCTGCGCTAGACCGCAACCTAACTAAATTTAAGGCTTCCGTGAGAAAAACATTCAAACTTCAGATTGAAGGCAAAAATCCGGATCGCGTGCTAGAAGCCCACAAACACGAAATCCGCAAGTACGTCAAACGCCAACGTCGCGTGCCATTACCGGCAGGCGTGGATTTTTGGGACTTTGACTGCAAATTCGGCAGCGCTGAAGAGTCTGCTGAAGCGGTTCATTTGGCCGAAATCATCACGCGCATCGACGCTGCTGTAGCCGAGGGGGCAGAACAGTTTTTTGTCGAGCTTGTGGCCAAAGACGGGATCCGCAGAGTTCGTCCAGCGGGTGAGTTGCCAGCGCACCAACACGACAGCTTCGACGAGGGTGACGACGACCTCACGCCCTGATGTCAAATTCCGCCTCGCCCATGTAGCGATGCGGCCCCAAGGCCGCCGTCAGCGCGGCCGATTCAGCGGCCTGCCACTGGTTGAAGATCTCCAGCTCTTCGGTGCTCAAAACATCCGCTGACGGCGACTCGCCGTAGACGGCCACCAGTTTGCGGTACATCGAATACACCGGCAGCACCAGTGAAGCGTCCCCCAAGGCTTCGTTCAAGGCCGCGCAAAAACGCTTTTCTGCCGCGCGCTTTTCCAGCTCGCTGACATCTTCATAGGCAAACAAACGAACGCTGTAGCTCACGGGGCGGCGACG
>CANFZL010000152.1 GCA_947451205.1 Comamonadaceae bacterium | reverse complement strand
TGCCCAGTAAAACGTTGTTGCGCTCACGGTTTTCAGCGGCCTGAATGCGTTGCAATGCGACCAGCGGCGTATTTCCGATGGCATCTTCAATGGTCTTGTAATTCATAGCCCCTGACTGTGCCATAATTTGCGGCTTGACATCTACTGCCCGGGTGGTGAAATTGGTAGACGCAGGGGACTCAAAATCCCCCGCCGAAAGGCGTGCCGGTTCGATTCCGGCCCCGGGCACCAGTCAGTAGTCTCATAAAGAGTCACAACCCCTTAGAAACCCGCATGCTTTCTGGCATCGCGGGTTTTTTCTTGCCTCACCCAATGTCAAGGGGTAGCATGCAGCACGGCCAATCGAATACCGACCTCGATGGTCTCGGACCAGCCAACACTGCCTTGTTTTTCGAAAAATGAAAAAAGAGCCTTTTTGCAAACGGTTGCTGGTGTGGCTTGGGTGGCAGGTGCTTCGCGTTCAGCGACTGCTGCGGTGTATCCGACTATGCCGCTCACCTTGGTCGTCCCCCTCGCTCCAGGTGGTAGTGCCGACGGGATCGCACGCCTCCTAGCACAGGGAATGGCGCGCAGCTTAGCCCAGCCAGTCGTTGGCGACAACCGAGCAGGTGTTGCCGCACCTAGAAAGTGGCCAACTCAAAGCCTTGGGGGATAGTGGAGCCAAACCGTTCACCGCGTATGCCGCAAGCCGCACCCATCGCTGAGACGCTGCGGGCATCGACCCGGCCATCGTCGCAATGCTCGCACGAGAGGAACAAAAGGCGTTGCAAACCCCGACATGAAAAAGCAATTGGCCGCCGATGGCACCGAAGCGGTTGGATCAACACCGCTGGCATTCGCCAATTTATTACCCAGTGACATTGCACTCTGGGCCCAATTGGTCAATCTCTCCGGAGCGGTCATCGAATAAGCCATGCTCACGATGAAAGTGTCACGATTTTTTCCGTGCAAGATGGACGCGCCATGTTGTCAGATGGAAAGCCCGCGGTGGACACGGCAAGTGATTCCCTGGCCTTGGTATAACTGTCCGGCGGCAAGCTGATCCTGTGGCACCAGATCCAAGTGCCTGCGTCCCTGGTCGACCCCCCCTGCTCGGTGGCCGTCAACGCCGAGGGCACCAGTACCTTGGCTTAGGGACTGTCTAGCTTGGAACAACTCCAACTGGCGGTGGCCAGTTTCGAGTGTGGCCCCTTGAGTGCAACCGCATTGGAAATGGTGTCACGGGTACAGGCATCGCTGGCCGGTATGTCGAAGTGATGTGGTCGAGACGCTGCCGCCTATCCTCATTGCACCTCAGAAACGCTTGGCTCAACCGGTGTCCCCGACGCCAAATTTCCAAAACTAAACATGCCGCGTCGCGTCAAGCGGTTCAGTTCAGCAACAATCAATTCCTTCAACACAGACACCGCCGCATTGGGTTTGTGCTCAATCCGCGTCGCGATCATCAACTGCCGGTTCAGCTGCACGCCGGAGACCTCAGACAAGGTGATTTTGTTTTCAAAACCCAGCTGCTTAAAAACAGAAATCGGCATCAGGGTTGACCAGTGCCCCTGCAAAACCAGTTCACGGATCGAGTCGACCGAATCCAGCTCCGACAGGATGTTGAGGTGCACGCCGAGGGGCATCAGTTCGCGCTCGACGATCGTGCGGTGTAAGGTGGTCATTAGGAGCGGAATACGCGCGAGTTGGGCGACAGGCACGACCGGTCGGGCAGGCCTAGATGCCGGCTCAACCAGCGCAAACGGCTCACCCAGCAATGGCTGCATGGCAATCGGGCGACCGTTATTGTTGTGCGTGTCGGTGATGATCGCGATGTCAATCACACCCTTTTCAAGCCAGTCAAGCAGCATGGGAGTGAACGCTTCGCGCACGGACAGCCGCACGCCGGTCAAAGACCGTTGACACCGTTCAAAAACGCCAGGAACCAGCACCCGCGACAGTGTCGGCGACGCCCCTAGTGCGACGGCGGCGCCCTCTGGATGGCGTGGCCCCTCCAGCTGCTTTCTCACCCGTTGGGCTTCGGTGAGCATCCGCTGCGCCGACTCATAAAGCATGGCCCCGGCATTCGTCATGCGAACACCTTTGGGGGTTCGGTGTAGCAACTGTGCACCGAGATCGGTTTCAAGTTCACGCATCTGTCGGCTCAATGCAGGCTGCGCGATAGAGATAGCTTGCGCAGCAGCGCTGAAGCTGCCAGCGTCAATGATGGCGACGAAATAGCGAAGGGTTCGAAGATTCATACCGGCCTTTTGTATATCGAAATGATATAGCGTGTTCAGAACAGTTTGTGACAACTTGATTCATACACTCAAAAACATAGATACTCTGCAGCATGAAAACCAACCCTCAGCCTCTTCACCAACTCGACGCTTGGCAAGCTGCCGAAGCACTGGCACGACGCGACATTCAGGCGACTGACTTGGTGCGGGCTTGCTTAGACCGCATTGGCCAGCGTGATGCAGAAATCCACGCCTTTGTAGAGCTGAATGCCGATGCCGCTTTGTCCTTGGCGCGCGCACTGGACGCTGGCCCGGTGCGCGGGTTGTTGCACGGCTTGCCGTTTGGCGTGAAAGATTTACTCGACACCGCCGACCTGCCTACGGCGTACGGCTCATCTATTTATGCAGGCCAACAGCCGCTGGCCGATGCCGCCGCTGTTGCTGTGTGTCGCGAAGCCGGCGCCATCTTGCTGGGCAAAACTGTCAGCACCGAGCTGGCCAATATGCACCCCGGCGTCACGCGCAATCCGCACAACAGTCAGCACACGCCCGGTGGTTCTTCAAGCGGCTCGGCCGCTGCCGTGGCCGACGGCATGTTGCCGCTGGCGCTCGGCACGCAGACCGCAGGCTCACTCATTCGGCCAGCGGCATTTTGCGGCATCGTGGGCTACAAACCCAGCCACAACCGCGTCAGCCGTGCAGGCGTTAAAAGTCTGTCGGAAACGCTGGACACGATCGGTGGCTTTGGTCGCAGCGTGCGAGACGTGGCCTTGCTTGGCGCTGTGCTCACCGGTGACGCTCGGCTGGCAGACCCGCGCAATTTCGACGCTTCGGCCATCTCTTCGCCCCGCATTGGCCTGTGCGCCACGCCCGACTGGTCTTTGGCTGATGAAGACACGCAGCAAGCCTGGGCGCAGGCCGAAAAAGCCCTCGCAGGCCTCGCCAAACCGCTGGCGCTACCGGTTGAACTACAAGGTCTGGTGGCACTGCAGAAATCCGTACAAATGTTCGAGACAGCCCGCTCACTGCGCCACGAACACCGGCATCACGCGCAGCAGTTGAGCGCCACGCTGTTAGCGCTGCTGGAAGAAGGCATGCGTATCAGCGGTGAGACTCACGCGCAAAACTTGCTGACAGTGATGCAGCAACGCCACCTCGCGAATGAGCTGTTCCGAGATCACGATGTGCTGCTGGCGCCCAGCGCCATCGGTGAAGCACCGGCCGGACTGACAACGACGGGCGACCCCTTGTTTTGCCGTGGCTGGACGCTGCTCGGGCTGCCCTGCATTCATCTGCCATTTGCTCGCGGCCGCACGGGCTTGCCGCTTGGCCTGCAACTGGTGGGGCGCTTTGCTGACGACCAACGGCTGCTGGCTGCAGCACATTGGGTGCATGAGCGTTTGACAGGCTGAACGGCAATCATCCGGCTTTGGCAAGGAAATCGAATCAGGCGCATCCTTCATTTGCGCATATTCGCATCACTTTTTGGAGCAGCGTCATGCATGCCTCAAGCCTTCGTTTCAAGCGTCCCGATCTTGCTCTTTTGCTGGCGACGAGCTTGCCCCTCATGGCAGCGATCTTTGGGCTGCTGTCCAGCGCCCTGCCTGCCCAAGCCGCCACACAACTGAGCAACCCAGCCCAAGCACAAATAGACGCATTGAGCCGCGCCAGCGCCGCCGTGGTCGGCATTCAAGTGACAGCGACTGAAGGCGC
This sequence comes from Comamonadaceae bacterium, assembly GCA_947451205.1. Lineage (GTDB taxonomy): Bacteria > Pseudomonadota > Gammaproteobacteria > Burkholderiales > Burkholderiaceae_C > Polaromonas. The sequence continues at coordinate 2,451 of CANFZL010000152.1, read as the reverse complement.
TCGCTCGGCTCAAACGCTGGGTCAGGAGCGCACCGGTTCTGGCGTCGTCATTGGCGCCGATGGTCTGGTGCTGACCATCGGTTATTTGATGCTGGAGGCAGAACAAATCGAGATAGTCACGCAAGAGGGCAAAACGCTACCAGCCGTGGCCGTGGCTTATGACATCGCCACCGGCTTTGGTTTGCTCAAACCGCTGCTGCCGCTGCGCGGGGTCAAACCCGTCAACTTGGGCAGTCAAACAGATCTGCGGATAGGTGAACCCTTGATGGTCGTGACAGGGGCCACGGCTGATGGCCAAGACAGCGACGTGAGTATGACGCAGCTGGTCAGCCAACGGGCTTTTTCGGGCACGTGGGAGTACCACATCGACAGTGCGCTCTTCACCAGCCCGCCCGTGACGGCGGGTGACGGCAACCACAGCGGTGCACCCTTGTTCAATCAGCGCGGCGAGTTGCTCGGTATTGGCTCTTTGCTGGTGGCCGACGCGCTGGGTGAAAACAAACCTGTGCCTGGCAATATGTTTGTTCCGGTTGATTTACTCAAGCCGATACTCGCCGAATTGCAGCGCTCGGGCAGCAGCCGACAAAGCCATAGACCTTGGCTGGGCCTGACGTCGAGCGAGCAAGGTGGCCGCGTGCAGATCGTCCGCGTGAGTGAAGACAGCCCGGCCGAGGCCGCAGGCTTAGAGCCCGGCGATGTGGTGCTGGCGGTGGACGACAGCAAGGTCGCCACGCTGGAGAGTTTTTACAAAAAGCTGTGGGCCCGCAGCGCTCCTGACGCGCCTGTGACGCTCACCGTGCTGCAAGGTGTGGACATCAAAACCGTGGTGCTAAAACCGCAAGACCGGATGCTGTCGCTGAAGCGGCCGGCTGGGATTTGACTGGCTGAATTTTCAGTGTTCGCCATGAACATCTCGTTTTTTATTGCCTGTGTACCGCCAAGACCCCGCCATCCATCTTTGAGGTGCGCGGGGATGGACTGCCGCGCTGCGCTCGCAGTGACGGAATTGATTTGCTTTTCATGGCATGTCGTTCAAGGTCTGTGTGCAGTACCCGAACGAATGCGAAAAACTAACCAGCGGCCAAGCCCTGCAGCACGGTCGGATGACGCAGTTGAACGCGCAACTCGCGCTTGAGTCGCTGGTTGTCCAGCCGGCGTGACTCGCCCATGAAACTCAGTAACATCAAGGGCAACTGCTGTTGCGCCGTGTGACGCGACAAACGCGGTGGCTTTGGCAAGCCATAAAGCCCTGCGGCCAAATCAAAATAATCCCCCATTTTGAGTTCGGTGTCGTCGCTGACGTTGGTGTTGCGCTGCGGTTTGCCGCGCCAAAGCGCAGCAATGCAGGCGCGCGCCAAGTCATCAGCGTGGATGTGGTTGGTGTAGACGTCGTCTTCGGCTTGCAGCACAGCCGTGCCTTTGAGCAAGCGGTTGCGCGGCGTGCCGCCTTCCCGATTCGGCGCGTAGATACCCGGTATGCGCAAGGTGTGAACGCGCGTGCCGGTGGCGCGGCCAAAAAATCGCAGTTGCTGCTCGGCATCGACTCGGCGCTGCGCACGCGGCGTGCCGGGGTTGACGCTGCGCGCCTCGTTGACCCACTCGCCTGCGCAGTCGCCATACACACCACTGGTCGAGCCATAGACCACGGCGTCAGGCAAGCCGCGCAAACGCAAGGCGCGCAGCAAGGCCAGTGTGCGCGGGTCGCGCCGCCAGTCGGGCATGTTGTCGCTGGGCGGCGGGGCCAAATGCACAACCCGCGTGGCGATGCCCGACAACCGGCGCAGCGTCTCGGGCTGGTCCAGGTTGCCCAGCAGCGGCGTGATGCGCTGGCTGCGCAACACGTTAATTTTGTCGGCCGACGAGGTCAGTGCCAGCAACCTGATGTTTGACGGTAACTGGGCGGCCACACGCTGACCCACATCACCACAACCGACGATGAGAATGCGCGGGCGACGAAAGCGAAATGGCAAAGCGCCGAGAAAATTGGGCATAGATAGAAAGTAGGCGAATGAAGTCGAGTGAAAGCTAAAAAACGACGCAAGGTGTCTGATCTCGCGGGGTTTTGGTTTAGAGGCAAAATCACAGGCTTTGCTGAACCGCAGCACCCCACATGCTCGGCGAGCCAGAGACACACCCAAGATACCAAGGATAACAACATGAGTTTCAACGTCACCGTGCAGCCGAGTGGCCGCAGCTTCAGCGTCAACCCCGACGAGGCTTTGCTGGCGGCGGCCATTCGTCAAGGCATCGGCCTGCCTTACGGTTGCAAAGACGGCGCCTGCGGCTCGTGTAAATGCAAAATGCTCGAAGGTACAGTGAGCCACGGCCCGCACCAGCTCAAAGCTTTGTCACACGAAGAAGAAGCCAATGGTTTTGTGCTGACTTGCTGCGGCGTGCCGCAGAGCGACGTGGTGCTGGAGTCACGCCAAGTGACCGATGAAAGCGCCTTTC
>CANFZL010000151.1 GCA_947451205.1 Comamonadaceae bacterium | reverse complement strand
CTTGGGCAGATCACCAACGCGCTGTTTGAAGTCGGCGGGCAGTACCGGCGCAATATGTGATCGTTGGTGTGCGGGCCTCAGTTCGCCAGCACGCCCGCCTTGACCAGCAACGGACCCAGCGTTTCCATCTCTAACTTGAGGTGAGCGCGCAAAGCCTCGGGCCGGCCTTTTTCAGGCGACACCGCAGCTACGCCCATGCTGTCTAGTCGAACCTTGAGCTCCGGGTCTTTCAAAGCTTGTTGCAATGCGTTTGACAATTTGGTGATCACCGCAGGCGGTGTGCCTTTGGGTGCGTAAAGACCAAAGGAAATGCTGATATCAAAGCCGCTGACGCCAGCTTCGCTCAGAGCCGGCAGGTCAGGCATGGAGGCCAAACGGGTTTTACCGGCGGCCGCATACGCCTTGATGCGGCCGCTGGCGACGACGGGCATGGTCGTCGACGTCTGGTCGCACATCAGATCGAGCTGACCGCCCATCAAATCGCTCAATGCCGGCGCGGCACCTTTGTAAGGGACTTGCGTGAGCTTCACATTCAAGTTGTTCATGAACATCAGCGCGCACAGTTGAGAAGCCGAACCCGTGCCAGCGGTGCCAATACTGAGTTGACCGTCATGCGCTTTGACGTAGGCCACGAATTCTTTGACGTCCTTGGCCGGAAAGTCCTTACGGGCCACCAGCACCATCGGCCCTTCCGTCGCGCGCCCGACAGGCTCGAAATCATCGACCGGGTGATACGGTAGATTCTTGATGATCACCGGATTGGTCGCATGGCTAACGTGGATCATCAGCAGCGTGTAACCGTCCGGTTTGGCTCGCGCGACTTTGGCCGTGCCAATACTGCCTGACGCCCCGGCTGTGTTGTCGACCACGATTTGCTGGCCAAGGATCTTTTGCATCGTCCCGGCAAAGATGCGGGTGATGATGTCGCCCGGGCCGCCGGCAGCGTAAGGCATGACCATGGTGATCGGGCGGGACGGAAAGTCCTGCGCGAAAGCGGGGCTGATGCTTGCCAGCCATAACAAGCCCATGAGCCAGCGCTGAGGCCGGCTCCAAGCTGAAAGGCCAAACTGGAGGGCGTTGGGGTTCGAGTCAGGCATGGAGTCCTCAAAAATTCATGAAGGGCAGAGTCAATCTGCCAACACCATAAGTTCAAGTCCAAGCCGGGGCCATCAGTTAAACCCTAGTCAAGCCACGAGCGTGCAAAAAAAATCGGCCCTGAGGCCGACTGAGAAAAAGAGGGAATTAACCGCCTTTTTGTGGGCGCTTGCCCGGATTTTTCTTGCTGCGAGTCCATGAGCCACGCTCAAGACTGATTTTTTGGCCGTGGCCGGCAGTGCGGGTCATGCCAGGTGCAAGAGTGGGTCTAGGTGCGCATCGATCGGCTTCGACGCGGATTTTTTTAGGCATGGAGGGCTCCGGTTAAAAATAGCTTAATCACGGATTTTATGCCAAGGCGGGCCAACTACTGAAAAACAGCCGCCAAAGGCAAATTCAGCAACAGGTTTTGCGGCTTTAAGCGGAGCTCGCGGGTCTCGCTCATCATCAAACCCAGGTAAACCGGTTTGCCCGCCACATCGGCGCGCATCTCTTGTGGGTTGGAGAATTCAAGCTTGAACAGACTGAGCAGGCGCTGCATGCGCTCGGCCTCGACCGGCCGGTCTTCGTACAAATCATTCAGCAATGCCGTGGCATGCACGTCCAGCCCGAGGTGCCAGCGCCAAGCGTCATCGTCAATTTTTTGCAAGGGTTTGATGCGAACAGCCACGCCTAGAAAGTGCTGCACCCACTTTTCAAGCACCCGTGCCAAGGCCGTCAGACCCGAGCGGGCGCGCGTCATGGTCAAGACCAAGCCGTGGCTGAGGTCGTTGTTGACCTCGTGCGTCAGGTCCAGCAAGAAGTTATAGCGCTCACCGGCGCGCCAGTAATCCGCGGCGTTGTCGTCAGCCAGCACTTTAATGTGCACGTCGCGCAGCGGCGCTTTGGCTTCGGCCAGCAAGCGGCCGATGTCGCCCAGACCGCCGGTCTCGTTGAGCATGTCCAAGACGGCCAGATCGCCGGCGAGGATCTGCCCGTCTTCAATCGTGATGCGCTGCGGCCGAAACAGCATTTCGGCGGCGCGCACTTCGTAGGCGTCGCTGGCGTCGTCCAACACATTGCGCACGATGGCTTGCGCCAGCAGGTCCAAAAAGAGCGGCGGCACACCCATCACGCCGCGCCTGAAGAGCCCCAGATAACAAGCCTCCAGCGTACCGGCGGCCAGCAACTCATTGCGAAAATTCACAAACAAGGTGTAGCTTTCCCGGGCATCAGGGTCTTTGATCGCCGCCAGTTGTACCAGCTCAACAGAGCGGCTCGGCTCTGCCTGCAATGCCGCGTGCAGCTTGCATTCATTGGGACAGGATTCCGGCAGCAAGGCCAGTTCGGGACGCGCTAAAAAAAGACGCAGGTAATCATCAGTCGGCACCAGCCAACCGCGCGCGTTGCGCTGGAGTTGTCCGAATCCGCTGGAAGGCCAAAAATTTTGCATGGACGAGATGGTCTCACAAAGCCAGAAGCTGACTGCTGAGCCAAGCACTATCAACTATTTGCGCGGCACAAGTAGAAACACCTAAAGTTTCATTCGTCGGGCAACCGTAGACTGACTGCTCAAACTTGAAATCATTCAAGTGCGTTGAATTCAACCCATTCAACACTCACCCATCCGGAGAAACATGTGTCGGCTGAGTTCATCCTAGAAACCCAAGGACTGACCAAAGAATTCAAGGGATTCGTGGCGGTCAATCAGGTCGACCTGAAGGTTCAGCGCGGTCATATTCACGCCCTGATCGGCCCCAATGGCGCCGGAAAAACCACTTTTTTCAACCTTCTCACCAAATTTTTAACACCCAGCCGGGGCCGCATTGTTTACAACGGCGTCGACATCACGTCTGAAAAGCCGGCGCAAACGGCCAGACGGGGCATCGTCAGATCGTTCCAGATCTCGGCGGTGTTCCCGCACATGACCGTGCTGGAGAACGTGCGCGCAGCACTGCAACGCAACCTTGGGACCTCGTTTCATTTTTGGAAGCCTGAGAGTTCGCTGTTTCATCTGCATGCGCGCGCCGAGCAACTGCTGGCAGAAGTCGACTTGCAAGACTTTGCCGATGAGCTGACCGTCAACCTGCCTTACGGCCGCAAACGCGCACTGGAACTGGCCACCACGCTGGCGCTGGAGCCCGACCTGATGCTGCTCGACGAGCCGACCCAAGGCATGGGCCACGAGGACGTCGACCGGGTCACGCAACTGATCAAAAAAGTGTCTGCCGGCCGCACCATCTTGATGGTCGAACACAACATGAACGTGGTCTCTTCGATTGCTGACCGCATCACCGTGTTGCAGCGCGGCGCCATCATTGCCGACGGGCCTTACGCCGACGTGTCGCAAAACCCCTTGGTGATTGAGGCCTACATGGGCACCGCCGACGCCGCTTTGGCAGGAGCCCATTGATGGCCAAAGAACTGTTGCGCATCGACGACCTGCACGCTTGGTATGGCGAGTCGCACATCCTGCACGGCGTCAACCTGACGGTGAACGAGGGCGAGGTGGTGACCTTGCTCGGCCGCAACGGCGCCGGACGCACCACCACGCTGCGCGCGATTGTCGGCATGACGGGCGCGCGCAAGGGCGCGGTCAAGATCAACGGTCAAGACGTGCTGAAGCTGTCACCGCACAAAGTGGCTCGACTCGGCGTGGGTTATTGCCCCGAAGAGCGCGGCATCTTCGCCAGCCTGACGGCTGAAGAAAACCTGCTGCTACCGCCGGTCATTGCGCCGGGCGGCATGAGCCTAGACGAGATTTACACGATGTTCCCGAACCTGCAAGAACGTGCCTCTAGCCCAGGCACACGGCTGTCAGGCGGTGAGCAGCAAATGCTGGCGGTAGCGCGGATTTTGCGCACTGGCGCGCGCTTGTTGTTGCTCGACGAAATCTCCGAGGGCTTGGCCCCGGTGATCGTGCAAAAACTCGCCGAGATGATTCTGACGCTCAAAGCCAAGGGCTACACCATCGTGCTGGTGGAGCAAAACTTCCGCTTTGCCGCGCCGCTGGCTGACCGCTTTTACGTCATGGAGCACGGCACCATCGTCAAACAGTTCGCCCAGGCTGAGCTGAAAGAAAACATGGGCATGTTGCAGGAATATTTAGGGGTCTGACCCCTATTAATTCAATTCAATTTTTATCGTTCGTTATTTACTTTCATCATCTGGAGTCACCATGAAAATCAAAACTCTCGTCGCCGCTTTGGCTATTGGCTTTGCCGGTTTCACTGGCTTTACAGGCGTGGCTTCCGCGCAAAACACAGGACCGGTGAAGATTGGTTTCATCACCGACATGTCCAGCCTCTATGCCGACATTGACGGCCCAGCCGGTGCCGAAATGATCCGCTGGGCGGCACAAGACTTTGGCGGCAAGGTGCTGAACCGCCCGATTGAAGTACTGGTGGCAGACCACCAAAACAAAGCCGACGTGGCCAGTTCCAAAGCGCGCGAATGGATTGACAAAGATGGGCTGTCGATGTTGATCGGCGGCACCAGCTCAGGCACGGCCATCGCCATGTCCAAAGTGACTGGAGAGAAGAAGCGTCCCTTCATCGCCATTGGTGCCGGTTCGGCCCGCTTGACGAATGAAGACTGCAACCCGTACTCGATTCACTACGCCTACGACACCGTGGCGCTGGCCAAAGTCGCCGGCAATGCGCTGGTCAAAGCCGGCAACAAAAACTGGTTCTTCCTGACGGCCGACTATGCCTTTGGCTACTCGCTGGAAGGCGACGCCGCAGCCGTGGTCAAGGCCAATGGCGGCAATGTGGTTGGTTCGGTTCGGCATCCCCTGAATGCATCCGACTTCTCATCATTCTTGCTGCAGGCGCAGTCGTCCAAAGCACAAATTTTGGCCCTCGCCAACGCTGGCGGTGACTTCACCAACGCCATGAAAGCGGCCAAAGAATTCGGCATCACCAAAACCATGAAGGTCGCCGGCCTCCTGGTCTTCATCAACGACGTGCACAGCTTGGGCTTGGCCAACACCGAAGGCCTGCAACTGGCCGACAGCTGGTATTGGAACCAAGACGACGCCTCGCGCAAGTTTGCCCAACGCTTTTTTGCCAAGTACAAACGCATGCCGTCGAGCCTGCACGCAGCGGACTACTCTGCCGCTTCGAACTACCTCAAAGCCGTGCAGACCGCAGGCACGACAGACGCCGACAAGGTCATGGCCACGCTCAAAAGCATGCAATTCAACGACTTCTACACAAAGGGCAAAATCCGCGCCGACGGCCGCATGATCCACGACATGTACCTGTTCCAGGTCAAGAGCCCGAAAGAGTCGACCACGCCATGGGACTACTACAAGACGATCGCCAAAGTGCCAGGCGAGCAAGCCTTCACCACGGTGGCTGAGTCGAAGTGTTCTCTGCTGAAGAAATAAGCCACAGAAATAGCAAGGCTGATGGTCTCGTCATCGCGATGAATAAACCTACCTCATTGCGAGCGAAAAAATCCCGTCATTGCGAGCGCAGCGTGGCAATCCATGACGGCGAATTCGGGCCCCTGGACTGCCGCGCTGCGCTCGCAGTGACGATGCGGGAGATGACCGTTTCGCTCACCATGACGGACTATTTTTTCTTGCATCAACAGGTATGAACTGACAGGTTTTCATGGACATTTTCGGCATCCCCCTTCAGGCGTTTCTGGGCCAGCTTTTGCTGGGCCTGGTCAACGGCGCTTTTTACGCCATGCTCAGTTTGGGCCTGGCGGTGATTTTTGGCCTGCTGGGCATTGTCAATTTTGCGCACGGTGCGCTGTACATGCTGGGGGCTTTTGCCGCCTGGATTTTGTTTGACCAGTTCGGCCTGAACTACTGGTATGCGCTGGTCTTGGCACCGCTGATCGTCGGTGCCATCGGCGTGGTGATCGAACGGTTGTTTCTAAAGCACCTCTACAAACTCGACCCGCTGTACGGCTTGCTGTTGACCTTTGGCTTGGCGCTGATTCTCGAAGGCGTTTTCCGCGAGTTGTACGGAGTGTCGGGCCAAAACTACAACGTGCCCGAGCAACTCTCTGGCGCCACCGACCTCGGCTTCATGGTGCTGCCCAATTACCGCGCTTGGGTGGTGCTGGTGTCGCTGGTGGTCTGCCTGGGCACTTGGTATTTGATTGAGCGCACGCGGCTGGGCGCTTATTTGCGCGCCGGTACTGAAAACGCGCCGCTGGTGCAAGCCTTTGGTATCAATGTCCCGATGATGGTCATGCTGACCTATGGCGCTGGCGCTGGTCTAGCCGGGCTGGCCGGTGTACTCGCCGCGCCCATCATCCAAGTCAGTCCGCTGATGGGCTCGAACCTCATCATCGTGGTGTTTGCGGTGGTGGTGATCGGCGGTATGGGCTCGATTTTGGGCTCGGTG
>CANFZL010000150.1 GCA_947451205.1 Comamonadaceae bacterium | reverse complement strand
TTGCCGATGAAATCAACGGCAGACCCAGAAAAGGCCTCGGGGTACGATCACCGCTGGCGGTCTACCGTGAGTTACTCATCAACAACCCCCAGCACTCAACCCTCGTTCATTAACTACACGGGTGTTGCACTTCACTTTTGAATCCGCCACGTTTAAAGGGCGTGAAAAAATCAGCCTTGTCGCCAGGGGGTAGGAAATCGTGAAGCAGCGCTGGGCTGTACCGCGGACAGAGCGGCTCTAAAGCAGTCACTTCTGCGTAGGCACTGACGGCGCGCGAGTGCAAACCCCCACCGTCATAGACATGTTCAGTCGCATCGACCTGAAAAGTGCGCACAGCAGCGGAAAAGCCTGGCGAATGGAGAAGTCCTGTCAGTAGTTGTAACTGTGTGACAGCAGGCTGCGACGGGGCAACGCCAAGCGGAGAGGTGTCACCCTCAGCCTGCACCGAACTTGAAATAAACGATAAGAATGAAATTGAAAAAACAGCAAGCCACAAAATCAGACCTGTAAAACCTAGCAAATACGAGGTTCTCGGGGTAAATCCCCTGTCAAAATTAACCTCACCAATGATTACACTCATTCGTAAAACACTCCAAATTACAAGTTTTGTTCATTGTAGCGTTTACCATCAAGAATCATTAAATTGAATTTTTTCATGTTGATTAGTTACGTTTTATTTTGTAATTTATTTGTCGAATGTTGTTAGATCGCTATTTTTCACAAGGTGCAAATCACGCTACAGACACGTCTACACTTTCCCTTTAGTCGATCAAAAAGTTGTCAAAGAAAATGAAAATTGCCACTTGGAATGTGAACTCACTCACGGTCCGCCTGCCGCAGGTGCTGGACTGGCTTGCAGCCAATCCGGTTGACGCGCTGTGCTTGCAAGAGCTGAAGCTCCCGGACGAAAAGTTTCCGATGCAAGCCCTGCAAGATGTCGGCTATGGCCACTGCGCCGTGTTTGGCCAAAAAACATACAACGGCGTGGCGATAGTGAGCCGCCTACCTTTGCGCGATGTAGCCAAAAACATAGACGGATTTGCCGATGAGCAGTCCCGTGTGATTGCAGCCACACTCGACACGCCAGCCGGTGCGCTGCGGCTGGTGAATGGCTATTTTGTCAACGGCCAAGAACCGGGCAGCGAGAAGTTTGAGTACAAGATGCAATGGCTAACCAGCCTGCGCCACTGGCTCCAACAAGAAATGATAAAAACACCAAATATGGTGTTGGTGGGCGACTTCAATATCACTTTTGATGACCGCGACACACACGACCCAGAAGGTCTACGCGAAACGATTCACCACACGACAGCGGAGCGTGAACACTTCCAAGGTTTGCTTGATTTGGGCTTGACCGATGCTTTTCGCTTGTTTGATCAACCAGAAAAAAGCTACTCGTGGTGGGACTACCGGGAGTTCGCATTTCGCCGCAACCGCGGGCTGCGGATTGACCACATCTTGGTGAGTGAACCGCTGAAAGGGCAAGTCAGCAGTTGCGTGATCGACAAATTACCGCGCAAAAACGAACGCCCGAGCGACCACGTGCCGGTGGTGGTCGAAATCGGTTAGGGGAATCGGCCAGAGGGCTGGCCTCCTACGGGGTCGGGGGCTCACTCCAACCCCAACTCCTGGATCTTGCGGGTAATGGTGTTGCGACCAATACCTAGTTTTTGTGCTGCTTCGATGCGCCGGCCACGGGTGTTGACCAAGGCGGTTTGAATCAGCTTGGACTCAAAACGACGCGTTAAGACGTCCCAGACATCGGTTTGACCGCTGGCCAGCAAGGCGAGTGCTTCGACTTCTAAATCAGCTTCCCAGCTTCCCGCCGTGGCGGCGCTCAAGGGCCATGCCGGTGCCGTTGGATTGGCGTTAGACATCCCAACGAATGCCAGATTTTCAGAAGTCTGCACTTCCACCCGCGCATCCGCATGCACCAACGCATTGCCAGGCGGCTGGCTTGCGCTTCGGGTAGCCTCGGGGACGGCAGCCAAGACTTCAGGCGGCAAGTCCTTGGCTTCAATCATTTGAGCTGGCGCCATGACGGTGAGCCAGTGACAGATGTTCTCTAACTGCCGAACGTTGCCAGGAAAACCAAAGGTGCTGAGTTGCTGCAAAGCCGCGTCGGAAATACGCTTCGGCTCCACACCGAGTTGCTTGGCGCTTTGCTGCAAAAAGTGACGGGTCAGCATGAAGACGTCTTCACGCCGCTCACGCAGCGCGGGCAGGCGCAGGCGAATCACATTCAGGCGGTGATACAAGTCTTCCCTGAAGTGGCCGTCTTTGACGCATTGCTCAAGGTCTTGGTGCGTAGCCGCAATGACGCGCACATTGGATTTGACAGCGTTGTGCCCACCGACACGGTAGAAGTGGCCGTCTGACAAGACGCGCAGCAAACGTGTTTGCAGGTCAAACGGCATGTCACCGATTTCGTCCAGAAACAGCGTGCCGCCGTCGGCCTGCTCAAAGCGTCCGCGACGCATGGTCTGTGCGCCGGTGAAAGCACCGCGCTCGTGACCAAACAGCTCAGACTCCAACAAGTCTTTCGGAATCGCCGCCGTGTTGATGGCGATGAAAGGCCCATTGGCGCGCGGTGAATGTTTGTGCAGCGCACGCGCCACCAACTCTTTACCGGAGCCGGATTCACCGGTGATCATGACCGTGACATTGCTTTGGCTGAGCCGACCAATGGCGCGAAAGACGTCTTGCATGGCTGGCGCTTGGCCAAGCATTTCAGGCGCGAGGGCCATGCGTTCTTCGGCGACTTCTTCGCGCTGGCTTTCTTCGACCGCGCGGCGAATCAGTTCGACGGCTTTGGGCAAATCAAACGGTTTTGGCAGGTATTCAAATGCGCCACCCTGAAAGGCCGAAACGGCACTGTCGAGGTCAGAGAATGCGGTCATGATGATGACCGGCAAACCAGGCAGTTTTTCTTTGACCGTCTCTAACAGGTCAAGACCCGAGCCACCCGGCATGCGGATGTCGCTGACCAAAATTTGGGGTCCGTCTTCGTCTGTGGCTGTCGCCAGTGCAGTCAGCACTTCACGCGGATTGGTGAAACTGCGCGTCGGCAGACCTTCCCTCAAGAGGGCTTTCTCCAGAACGAATCGGATGGACTGGTCATCGTCAACAATCCAAATCGGTTTCATGTGCGGCAGTCCTGTGAATCAATGCAATGGATAAGACAGACCTCAAGGCAGAGGGATCAAAATCTTGAAGTCTGTACGGCCCGGGACACTGTCGCACTCAATCAAACCGTGGTGTTGTTGAACGAAGGTTTGTGCCAACGTCAGCCCCAGCCCCGAACCGCCCTCCCGCCCTGACACCAGGGGATAGAAGATTCGGTCTTTGATGGAGTCCGGCACGCCCGGTCCATTGTCAATCACATGCAATTCCAATGCCAAGCGATAGCGTTGCTTGCCGAAAGTCACTTGGCGCGCAATTCGGGTCTTGAAAATGATCTCGCCATCGCCGGCGGCAACGCGCTCACCGAGCGCTTGGGCCGCGTTGTGAGCGATGTTCAGCACCGCTTGAATGAGGTGCTCACGGTCGCCGCGAAAGTCGGGGATTGATGTGTCGTAGTCGCGCGTTGCTTTGAGTCCCTTCGGAAACTCAACTTGAATCAGAGAGCGCACGCGCTCACAGACCTCATGAATGTTCACGTCTCCCACCAAGTGCGGCCTGCGGTGCGGGGCCAGCAAACGATCAACCAAGGACTGCAGTCTGTCAGCTTCGTGGATGATGACTTGGGTGTATTCGATCAACTCCTTAGACTCAATCTCCATCTCTAACAGCTGCGCTGCGCCACGTATGCCGCCCAGCGGATTTTTGATTTCATGCGCCAGATTGCGGATGAGTTCTTTGTTGGCCTGCGCTTGGTCGATGAGTCGCTCTTCGCGGTCTTGTTTGGCCTGTTGCTCCAATGGCAGCAACTCAACAATGATTTCGCCCGCCACATCGGTCTGGGCCACCACCACATGGACAGGCAAGTGATCAGAGCCGGAGCGTCTGAGCCAGGCGTCGTAGCGCAAGGCGGCAAATTCGTTGCTACCGGCACCGGCCAGTGCGTTGCGCAAGATCAGCGCGTCGGTGAAGCAATCCGGGAATTGAGAACCCTCAATGGTGCGGCGCGAGATGCCCAGCGCGTCTTCAAGGGCGGCATTGGCAAAAAGCACGACACCGTCGACATGCACCACGGCCACAAGCGTTGCCAGTAGATCAAAGGCCTGGTAGCGGGTAGCCGCCGAGACAGGTTGTGGTTGTTTCGTGTTGGGGGTTTTCAAGTAGTCTATTTTGACCCAAGAATCGGCGGCTTTGGCTTACGGGGCTGACTGACTCGGCATAGCCACTGTCGTCGGCAGTCGTGCTATTTCGCGCTTCAGTCCGGCGATGTCGCCCATAAAGCGATTGATGCCATCTTTGAGCTCATTGATACGGTCTTGGTAGCGCTGCGGATTACGTGTTTCGGCGCCGAGCTTTTCGGGTTCACCGTTGTTGTATTCCCTTTGCTGATCGGCCAGACGGGTTTCAGCCGTTCTCAGTTCAGCCAGCAGAATGCTGCGGACATCACTGTCGCGTGCACGTTGCGCGGCAGTGTCTGTGGATGGGCCGGCGTTGACGACCGTGTTGCGACGCACGCTGCGGACTGGTGCGCTGGCCACGGTTGGGCTGGCGCCTTCTTTTTCAACGCTGTTGACACGTGTTCCGGGGACCACCGTGACGTTACCGCCCGCGACCAACTGACAACCGCGTGTCGCGGCCAAGCCCGCATCGTTGAGGTATTCATTGCCACAACGGTAAATGGCGCTTTGGGCCATCGCCACAACGCTGGTTGTCGCTAAGACCACAGCAGTGACGGTGAAGAAAAGAATTTTTTTCATGGGATTCAATTATCCATCTCCTTTGTCACTGTGAGTTTTCCAAATTCGTCCGGATACCGCACACAGACCTTGGACAACAAGCCAGAAATGCCGTCTCTGCGAGCGAAGCGCGGCAGTCCATCACCGCGCGCCTCACAGATGGATGGCCGCGCTGCGCTCGCCATGACGAAAGTTTATTGCTCGCATTGACGAAGAATTTATCGCTTGCCGCGACGAAAGTTTTGAAAACAAAAAAAGACAGCCGAAGCTGTCTTTTTTGTGGCCACACTGCCCGGCCCACGCCGGTGCAACTAAGCAGAGCCCGCTTTACAGCGAGTAGTACATGTCGAACTCGATCGGGTGCGTGGCTTGACGCAGACGCGTGACCTCACCCATTTTGAGTTCGATGTAAGCGTCGAGCATGCTGTCTGTGAAGACGCCGCCTTTGGTCAAGAAACTGCGGTCTGCGTCAAGGCAGTCGAGCGCTTGGTCCAAGCTGTGGCAAACCGTTGGCACCAAAGCGTCTTCTTCAGGCGGCAGATGGTACAGATCCTTCGTGGCAGCTTCGCCAGGATGGATCTTGTTTTCGACGCCGTCCAGACCCGCCATCATCAAGGCGGCGAAGCCGAGGTACGGGTTCATCAGTGGATCAGGGAAACGTGCCTCGATGCGGCGACCTTTAGGGTTCGCGACGTGCGGGATACGGATCGAAGCTGAGCGGTTCTTGGCTGAGTAAGCCAGCTTGACCGGTGCCTCATAACCTGGGACCAAACGCTTGTAGCTGTTGGTGCCAGGGTTGGTGATGGCGTTCAGGGCACGTGCGTGCTTGATGATGCCGCCGATGTAGTACAGGGCAAAATCAGACAGGCCTGCATAGCCGTCACCGGCGAACAAGTTTTTGCCGTCTTTCCAGATCGACTGGTGCACGTGCATGCCGGAACCGTTGTCACCAACGATGGGTTTTGGCATGAAGGTCGCGGTCTTGCCGTAGGCATTGGCGACGTTGTGAACCACGTACTTCAGAACCTGTGTCCAGTCAGCGCGCTCAACCAGCGTGCTGAACCGGGTACCCAGTTCGTTCTGGCCTGGGCCAGCGACTTCGTGGTGATGGACTTCGACGGGGATGCCCAAGGATTCGAGAATCAGGGACATTTCCGAGCGCATGTCGTGCATGCTGTCGACCGGTGGCACTGGGAAGTAACCGCCCTTGACGGTTGGACGGTGGCCGCGGTTGCCGCCATCGAGCTTCTTGCCCGAATTCCAAGGCGCTTCGTATTCGTCGATCTTGAAGAAGGTGCCCGACATGTCGGTGTTCCACCGAACGTCGTCGAAGACGAAAAATTCTGGCTCTGGTCCGAAGTACGCAGTGTCGCCCAAGCCGGAGGCTTTGAGGTACGACTCGGCGCGCTTGGCGATTGAGCGTGGGTCACGGTCGTAGGCTTTGCCGTCAGCAGGCTCGACCACGTCGCAGCTCATGAACATCGTTGTTTCTTCAAAGAAAGGGTCGATGTTGGCCGTATTGGCGTCAGGCATCAGTTGCATGTCAGAGGCTTCGATGCCTTTCCAACCGGCGATGGATGAGCCGTCAAAAGCGTGGCCCGAAGTGAACTTGTCTTCGTCAAAGTGGGACACAGGCACGGTGACGTGCTGCTCTTTACCACGGGTGTCAGTGAAGCGGAAGTCAACAAACTTGACTTCGTTTTCCTTGACCATTTTCATGACGTCTGCGACTGTCTTTGCCATCAGAATCTCCTGTTGCTGG
>CANFZL010000149.1 GCA_947451205.1 Comamonadaceae bacterium | reverse complement strand
TCGGTCAGCCACTTCAACCGCCGCGCCAATGTCGTGGGTGACAAAAATCACCGCCATGCCGGTTTCGCGTTGCAGCTCCCGCAGCAGCAGCAAGATCTGAATTTGCACCGTAGCATCCAGTGCGGTGGTGGGTTCATCAGCCAGCAACAATTTAGGTTTGCAGGCCAGTGCCAGCGCGATCATGGCGCGTTGTCGCATACCCCCAGAGAGTTCGTGCGGGTAGGCATCAAAGCGCCGCTTGGCTTGCGGTATTTGCACCCGCTCCAACATGCGCAGCGCCTGACTTTTAGCTGCGGTCTCGCTGATCGCTTCATGCGCCCGAATGGCTTCTGTGATCTGTTGACCGATGGTGTAAACCGGGTCAAAGGCCAGACCCGCTTCTTGGAACACCATCGAAACAACACCACCCCGATAAGCGTCCAAAGGACGACCTTGCAAGGCCATCACGTCAATCCCATCGACGTGAATTTGGCCACTCATGCGGGTTGTTTTGGGCGAGTGCAGTTTCAGCAGGGTGCGCAATGTGACGCTCTTGCCTGAGCCTGATTCGCCCAACAAACCCAAGACCTCACAGGCTTTCAAGTCAAAGCTGACCTGACTCAAGGCATTGGCATGGCGACTGCCATGAAATTCGACACTCAGGTCTTTGACCGATACCAATGGCAAGTGCAAGGGCGCGTTCATGCGGCGCTTTCTAGTGTTGCGGCAGTGTGCCCTGACCCAGGGTCATTCATGTGGCAAGCCACCAGATGGCCGGTCAATTGCGCAGCGGGAACCAAGGCGGGTGCACGCTCAGAGCAGACCACTTCTGCGTGCACGCAGCGCTCCCGGAAACGGCAACCGGCAGGCGGGTTGATTGGGTTCGGTGGGTCACCGCTCAAGGGTGACTTTTGAGTACGATTGGCCGGGTCCATGGACGGCACGGCCGACAGCAATGCGCGCGTGTATGGGTGCGCGGCTTGACCGTAAATTTGCTCAACCGGGCCAATTTCTACCACTTGGCCGAGGTACATCACCATCACTTCGTCGCAGATGTAATGCACCACATGCAGGTCATGCGAAATGAACAAATAAGTCAGCTGATGCTCGGCTTTGAGCTCTTGCAGCAGGTTCAGCACCTGCGCTTGCACCGACTTGTCCAGCGCGGCCACGGCCTCGTCCAAAATCACCAAGCGCGGGTTGAAAGCGAGTGCGCGGGCAATGTTGACGCGCTGGCGTTGGCCGCCCGATAACTCGTGTGGATAACGCGAAGCGAACTGCTCAGGCTCAAGCCCAACCCGAGCCAGCAGCTGGCGGGCGCGCTCGTTGGCTTGCGCTTGACTCAAGCCATGTTCACGCGGCCCGTAGGCGATGGTCTCTACGATAGTCAAGCGCGGATTCAGCGACGCAAACGAATCCTGAAACACCATTTGCAGGTTGCGCCTGAAGGCTTTGAGTTCAATGCCACCAAACTCACCCACGCCCTCACCATCAAAAATCAAGGTGCCGCTGTCGGGCTCCATCAATCGCGCAATCAGCCGCGCCGTCGTCGACTTGCCACAGCCGGATTCGCCGACGATGCCCAGCGTTTTGCCTTTGGCCACCGTGAAGTTGATGCCGTCGACAGCATGTACAAACTTTTTCTCGCGCTCCAGCAAACCACCCCGCACCGGGAAGTACTTTTTTAAATTGCGCACGATCAACAGCGGCTGTGCGGGGCCACCACGGTCCGCTGAATCGGTCATATCAACCATGTTGCTCAGGTCAGTCAGGTTGCTGCTCATCGTCGAACGTCCATGGCAGACCGCACACCATCTGCCAGCAGATTGAAGGCGATCGAAGTGATAAAAATCATCGCGCCCGGGAGCGCTGCAACCCAAGGGTTGCGAAAGATGGCCGAGCGCAGTGTGTTGAGCATCAGGCCCCACTCCGGCTCCGGTGGTTTGACACCCAAGCCCAGAAAAGACAAGCCCGAACCCAAAATCATGCTGACGCTCAACAAACCGGTGGCGTACACAAACACAGGTCCCAACACGTTGCCCAGCACATGCACGCGAATGATCGAGAAAGCGCTGGCGCCGCTCATACGCGCGGCCTCTATGTAGTCGAGGCGACGCACTTGGGTCGTCACGCTTTCAGCGACCCGCACCATCTGCGGTACAAACACCAGCGTCAACGCGATCAAGCTGTTGCTCATGCCCGGGCCCAAGGCGCCGGCAATCGCCACGGCCAAGAGCACCGACGGAAAGGCATAAAAAACATCCAGCGCACGCATCGTCAGCATGTTGGTTCGGCCGCCGACATAACCCGCCAACAAACCGATAGACGTGCCAATGACAAAAGCCGCCAGCACCGGCACCACACCCATCAACAAAGACAAGCGCCCGCCGTACATCAGGCGCGTCAACATGTCGCGCCCCAATTCGTCGGTGCCCAGCCAGTGACCCGGCGAACCGATGGGCAACAAGCGGTTCATCATGCTGGCTTTGAACGGATCAGCCGGTGCGATCCAAGGCGCAAAAATAGCCGCCCCGATGATGATCGCCAACACCACCATGCTGATCATGGCCACGCGATCTTGCCGCAATTGACGCAGAACAACCATCCAAAAACTGCGGCTTGGTGCCTGCGCAACAGCAGCCGCAGGCCTAGCCACAGCGGTAGGAGACAAAGTGGTTTTCATTCAGGTCCGTCCCATGCGGGGATCAATCAGCGGCTGCAAAATATCCACCAGCAAATTCAAGGCTACAAAGAAAAGGCAAAGCACCAGAATCGTCCCCTGCAGCAGCGGAATATCGCGCTGAAAAATAGCGGTGTTCAACAAGAAACCCGTGCCGGGCCAGGCGAAAACGGTCTCAACCAAGATAGAGCCACCCATCAAATAACCCAATTGCAAACCCGCCACGGCCAGCACGGTGGGCGCTGTGTTTTTGGCCACATGCCGAAAGATGGCTTGATGACTCAGGCCACGGGCTCTGAGCGCCATGACAAATTCTTGCTCCAGCATGTCGGCCACCAGCGCCCTGACGGTGCGCGTGATGATGCCCAAGGGAATCACCGACAGCGTCAATGCCGGAAGCACCAAATAACGCATGTGTTCAACATCCCAAAGCCATTCAGCCGAGCCACCCGGACCCGCGCCCATGGCCGGAAACCAACCCAGCCAAGTCGAGAAAATAATAGTCAACACCAAGCCCAGCCAATAATGCGGAATGCTGACGCCAATGACAGACAGCACTGTTGCCAACCTGTCGATCCAGCTGCCATGCCAGTAGCCGGCCAGCGCGCCCAAAATGCAGCCCAGCAGCACCCCGGCCAAGCCCGCCACACCGGCCAACAGCAGCGTGTTGCTGACGGCGCTCAAGACCTCGGCGGCAACCTCACGCCCCGACGCAATCGACCGACCCAAATCGCCCTGCACGGCCCGCAGCAACCATTTTCCGTATTGAACCGGAATCGGTTGGTCCAGGCCGTAAGCGGCTTTCAGCGCCTCGACAACTTCTGCCGGTGCATCGGCCGGCGCAATCGCGTTCAAGGGGTCACCCGGTGCTAAATACACCAGCATGAAAGACACCAGCGTCACACTCAGCGCAATCGGAATGGTGTACAGCAGGCGCTTCAAAACATAAGACAACATCCGAATTACATCTTCAGTGTGGTCAGGTCCTGAAACCAATGCTGAGCCTGCACGAAGCCTTTAACTTTGGGCGACAGAACGTGCGGATTGACGTCATGCACCACCCACAGCATCAGGGCTTCATCGACCATCGTTTGGTGCACGGTGGCCAGCAAAGCGTCTTGCACTTTGGGGTTGAAGCTGGTGCGAACTTTGTCGAGTGCAGCATCCACTTTCGGATTGCTGTAACCACCCCAATTGACACCGTTGGGCGCGACATAACGGCTATCGACAAAGCGGGTGATGCCGTAAAAAGGGTCAGACGTGACGTAGCCGAGGTTGATCGCGCTGATGCCCTTGCCGGCGTTCATGTCAGCCTTCACGCCACTGCGCCAGTGCAGGTAAAGCGTTTCCAGTTCAACCACTTCAAACTCCAGCTGAATGCCGACTTCAGCCAGACTTTGCTGGATGTATTCGTTCATCGGCAGCGACAACATTTGGCCCGTGCCGCCTTGGGCAATGATGACTTTGGCTTTCAGTGGCTTGTCTTTGCTGTAGCCGGCTTGCGTCATCAAGGCTTTGGCCGCAGCGACGTCGTAAGTCAGCTTAAAAGTAGGCTTGCCAAACCACGGGCTGGAACTGTCGAGCTGGCCTTTGGCTGGCACAGCCAGACCGTTGAGCAGCTGCACGATGCCTTCGCGGTTGATGGCCAGATTGGCGGCTTTGCGCACGCGAATATCGACCCATGGTGAACCGGGCTGGGTGCTGAAGTGATAAGGCCAGACGTGCGGCGTGACATTCGTGACCAGCTTGAAGCCGGCGCTCTTGAGCTGCGGCACCACATCAGGCGGCGGTGTTTCGATCAGGTCAACCTGGCCGCTCAGCAGCGCGTTGGAACGCGTCAAGGCGTCAGGAATGGGGATGAGCACAATGCGGTCGGTTTGCGCCATCCTGGTCTTGTCCCAATAGGTCGCGTTTTTGACCAACTCAGCGCGTTCGCGCGGCACCAGTTTGTCCAGCTTGAACGGCCCTGTGCCGGACGGCTGCGAGGCAAATTTATTCCAGTCGCGACCGAGTTTTTCCCACTGCGCCGGGCTGGAAATCAAGAACCAGGGAAGCTGATACGGAAACAGCGCGTCGATGACTTTGGTGGTGATCTCCACTGTGTAGTCGTCTACTTTGCTGTAGCTGGCGATCGACGGAATACGCGGCCGCACCTGAGCGCTTTGCTTGGCATCGAACTGCGGTGATTTGTCGTTCAGGACTTTGTCCAAATTCCAGATGACCGCGTCGGCCTTGAACTCGGAGCCGTCATGAAACTTGGCACCCTTGCGCAACTTGAAGATCCATTTTTTGTTGTCTTTGGCGTCCACTTTCCATTCGCTGGCCAGGCCTGGCATGAGCTTGCCAGGACGTGTACCGATGTTGGATTCCCAAGCCACGAGCGGGTCATAAATGGTGTGACCGGTGAACTGATAGGCGCCGGCGCCGCGGTCGGGTTGCCCGGTGGTGAGCGGGATATCGGCCATAGAAATGCCGTAGCGAGCCACAGTTTCAGCCATCAAGCCTGAGTGCATTGCGAAAGCGACAGGAACCGTTAACAGCCAACGAGAAAGTTGCTTGGGCAACACGTGCATGAAAGAACTCCAAAAGTTGAGAGGTAGTTATCTCCTAATGCACGCAATGTGCCAACTCTTGAGAATTCAAAATTTTCCGTCACGGCGAACAATTTCCCGCCACTGCGTGCGCAAAAATCCCTCCACTGCGAGTGCAAAAATCCCGTCACTGCGAGCGCAGCGCGGCAGTCCATGACTGCGGATTCGGGCTCATGGATGGCCGCGCTACGCTCGCCATGACGGAATAGATGCGACACACGTCGCAGCTCGGCGCTGTCAGATCGACTCCGAAAAACGCATCACGGTGCATGCCTACGCACCAAAATAGATCAAGCCAGCAGCGCGGCCAAACCACCTTCAGGTTCAAAGCGATTGTTCCGGTAGATCAGTCGGGTCGGACCGACCCACAGTGGACGCGTCACCGTATGGCGGGGGTCACCCGGGTAGCAAATCATGCGCTGGCCTTCATGCTCAAACGGTTCAGGCTCGACCAATGGGGGTAGGCGCGCGCTGGCAGCCTTCATCGCGTCGGCAGCAGTGGCGTGCTGTTGCAACTGGCTCAGGCTCAAGATCTGCGCCGGCACCAGCCCGATGTCGCCCGACCAATACTGGCGCAGACCCGCTTCAGGCGTCAACCAAACGGTTTCTGTGACCTCATGGTCATCGTGCAAAACGTCTTGACCCGCCGGTACCAAGGCCACGAAGAAGCGCACGTCGAACCGGCGATTGATCACCGATGGCACACGCGGTGTGATCCAACGTGACCATGGCAGGAGAGTGCTGGTCTGCAAGGGCAGACCTAGCTGCGTCATGGCCGCAACAAAGCCCACACCTTCTTTCAGGTGCCGACGCAATTCGCCGGGCAAGTGCAGCGGCAATTCACGATGCAGCAGCAGCCCGCACTCCTCAAAGGTCTCACGCATCGCTGCCACGTACAAGCCAGCGCCAGTGGCTGCGTCAAGCATCGCCTCACCCAAGCTGGCGGTCAGAGTTTGGGCACTTTGCTCCAGTTGTGAGTCTGGGGTCTGGCAATCCAAAGCGTCCAATTTTCCACCCGGGAAGACATACGCACCACCCAGCACAGTCGAATTGGCATGCCGCCGCACCATCAACACCTCTAGCCCGCGTGGACTGTCGCGCAGCACCATGACGCTCGCTGCCGGCACGGGCGGCGTGAGGACTTCCTGATGATTGAGTTCGATCGGCATGACTTGAATCAATGACGGAAGTGCCGCACGCCGGTCGTCACCATCACCACGCCACGTTCATCTGCCGCCGCAATCACTTCACCATCTCGCATGCTGCCACCGGGCTGGATAATGCAACTGGCGCCGACATCGACCACCACGTCGAGGCCGTCGCGGAAGGGGAAGAAGGCGTCGCTGGCCACGGCTGAACCTTGCAGGTCAAGATTGGCGTTCGCCGCCT
>CANFZL010000148.1 GCA_947451205.1 Comamonadaceae bacterium | reverse complement strand
AGGGAATGTTCAGGGCTTGAAAGATGTCGGCACGGGCACGCCGCTGAGCCGAAAACTTGAGCCGTTGGGCATGAACAATGGTTTTCAGGTCGAAAACCGCACGCTCGAACAACTCATTGATTATAACGAAGTCAAATTCTTGGGCTTGTGCCATCTCCAAGGCCGCATTCTTCAGGCGTAATTCAATGACCTCGGCACTGTCCTCACCGCGGCGTTGCAAGCGCGAACGGAGTTCTTCCCAACTCGGCGGCAAGATAAAGACCAACACGGCATTGGCGAAGATTTTCTTGATATTGATGGCGCCCTGGAAGTCGATCTCCAAAATCACGTCGGCACCGTGTTGCATGCGCTCTTCGATGGTGTGGCGCGATGTGCCGTAGCGTTGGCCGTGCACGTGGGCCCACTCTAAGAAGGCGTTGCGCTCGACCATGCCGTCGAATTCGTCGTTCGACAAAAAGAAGTATTCCCTGCCGTGTTTTTCTTGGCCGCGCGGTGGTCGCGTGGTGTGCGACACCGCGGGTTGCACCCGGGAGTCAATTTCCATCAGCGCTTTAACAAGGCTGGATTTACCAGCGCCGCTGGGCGCTGCAACTACAAACAAATTTCCTGGGTAGTCCATAAAAAGCCTGCTTATTCGATGTTTTGTACTTGTTCGCGGATCTGCTCGATCAGCACTTTCATGTCGACTGATATGCGCGTGAGCTCCAGGGCGGCTGACTTGGAACCCATGGTGTTGGCTTCGCGGTGCAGTTCCTGAATCAGGAAATCAAGGCGCTTACCTGCCTCGCCGCCCTTAGCCAGCAGGCGGTCAATTTCGTCCAAGTGAGATGCCAGGCGGGTGATCTCTTCCGCCACATCGATGCGAATGGCAAAGGCGGTGGCCTCGGTCAAGGCGCGGTCTTGCGCTGCCTCTGGCAGGGCGGCACTGTCGGCCAGCGCCATGGCTTCTTTCCAGCGCTCTAAAAAGCGGGTTTTTTGCTGTTCGACCAGTTTTGGCACCAGCGGGCCGGCTTGCGCCGACAGCGCGCGCAACTGGGCGGTGCGGTCGGTCAGCATGGCCGACAGTCGGGCGCCTTCGCGCTCCCGTGCTTGGATCAATTCTTTGACGGCTTTTTTGGCGAGCTTGAGGAGTTCATCGCCGTAGTCGTGTGGTTTTTGGTCTTCGTTGACGGCGATGCGCAAGACATCGGCAACGCTCAAGCCTGCGGCGTGTGGCAGCCATGACTTGATGGTGTCTTCAAAAGAACCCAGGCGTTGTAGAGTTTGGGCGGTGGGCGCACGCAGGCTGCTGGCTGAACTGCTTTCTAACCAGACGCGGAGTTCGACCTTGCCGCGTTTGAGCTGGCTGGTCAGGATTTCGCGAAGGGCAGGTTCGGCTTGCCGAAGCTCGTCTGGCAAGCGAAAAGACAGGTCTAAAAACCGGCTGTTGACGGATCTGATTTCAATGCCCAGCCGCGCATGGGCTTCGGCCGATACCTCGGTCGGGGCGGCAGCCCGGGGGGCGCTGGACTGGGCCGTCGCGTAACCCGTCATGCTGAAAATGGACATGGAGGTGGTTTTTCTAAAGTAGCTTAGACGCGGGACCCAGTCCTGCAACACGTCGAAAAATAAGGGCAAAAAGCTGTTCCAACTCAACGGAGCAAGCCAGAACGACCGCGTCTGGCCGGAATGGCCATCTGAAAGCTTGGGACGTAGTTTACTAGGGCAACGTTGCGCCTCGCCCGATTGATAATGCGTGATTCGCCCACCCCCCTTTTTTCAATTGAAACCACCATGACCCAGCCCCGCTTTATCCGCTCTGCAGCCCGTCAGGCCGACCAACTCCGGCCTGTGCGCATGACGCGCAATTACACCGTCTATGCCGAGGGCTCGGTGCTGATCGAGTTCGGCGCGACCAAGGTGCTCTGTACCGCGTCGGTGGAAGAAAAAGTCCCTGGCCATAAAAAAGGCAGCGGCGAAGGCTGGGTCACCGCCGAATACGGCATGTTGCCGCGCGCCACCCACACCCGCAGCGACCGTGAGGCTGCTCGCGGCAAGCAAAGCGGTCGCACCCAAGAAATTCAGCGCTTGATTGGCCGCTCAATGCGGGCTATTTTCGACCTGAAAAAATTGGGTGAGCGGACCATTCACCTCGATTGCGATGTGCTGCAGGCCGACGGCGGCACGCGCACGGCGGCTATCACCGGTGCTTTTGTGGCTGCGCAAGACGCCGTCAACAAACTCATCGCCAGCGGCAAACTCACCGAGTCCCCGATCACCGATCACATCGCCGCCATCTCGGTCGGCATCGTTCAAGGCACGCCGCTGCTGGACCTGGAATACACCGAAGACTCAGGCTGCGACACCGACATGAATGTGGTGATGACCGGTGCCGGCCATTTTGTGGAAGTGCAGGGCACGGCAGAAGGCGCGGCCTTCACCCGCAGCGAAATGAACGCTTTGCTGGAACTCGCCGAGCAGGGCATTCGCGACTTGGTGTTGCTGCAGAAAAGTGCGCTGGCAAGCGCAGCCTGAACGCATCCAAAAATGATGAAAATTGTTCTGGCCTCCAACAACTCTGGCAAGTTAGCTGAGCTGCAAGCCATGCTGCTGCCGCTCGGCATGGAACTGGTGCGCCAGTCGGACCTCGGCATTGGCGAGGCAGAGGAGCCTTTCCGTACCTTTGTTGAAAACGCATTGACCAAAGCGCGGCACGCGGCGACCTTGAGCGGCTTGCCAGCATTGGCCGACGACGCCGGTTTGTGCGTTCAGGCCTTTGGCGGTTTGCCCGGCGTCGACACGGCGTACTACGCGACTCAGTTTGGCTATGCCAAAGGCGACGACAACAATGTCAAGGCCTTGCTCGAGCAAATGGCCGATGTGACGGACCGCCGCGCTGCGCTGGTCAGCACCTTGGTAGCGGTTCGCACAGCAGACGACCCTGAGCCTTTGATTGCGGTGGGTCGCGTCAGCGGCGAAATTGCGCGCACGCCAGTGGGCAGCAACGGCTTTGGGTTCGATCCGGTGATGTTCATCCCCAGCTTTGGCAAAACCTTTGCGGAACTGCCGGTCGAGGTCAAGAACGCCAACAGCCACCGCGGTCAGGCCGTGCGGCAAATGATGCAATTGATGCGCGAGCGCTGGTTGTCATGAGCGAGCAAAAAGATATTCAGCACTACATGCGTGACGGCACACTGCGGCTGGCCGCTTTGCCGCCGCTTTCTTTGTATGTGCATCTGCCCTGGTGTTTGAAGAAGTGTCCGTACTGCGACTTCAACTCGCATGAAGTGACCAGCGGTGCCATGCCTGAGCAGCGCTATATCGACGCGCTGGTGGCCGACTTGGAAGCTTCTTTGCCCCTGATTTGGGGCCGGACGGTGCACAGTATTTTTATCGGCGGTGGTACGCCGAGCTTGTTCTCGCCGGCGGCGATTGACCGGCTGCTGGGTGACATCCGGGCCCGCCTGCGGCTGGAGGCCGATTGTGAAATCACCTTAGAGGCCAATCCCGGCACGTTTGAGAAAGACCGTTTCAAGGCGTTTCGAGGGGCTGGCGTGACGCGTCTGTCGGTGGGCGTGCAAAGCTTTGACGACCAACACCTGAAAGCCCTCGGCCGCGTGCACGACCGGGCGCAGGCGATTGCCGCGGTGGAAGAAGCAGCCACGAGCTTTGACACCTTCAATCTCGACATCATGTATGCGCTGCCAGGGCAGACCTTGGCGGGCTTAGAAAAAGACATGCGGCAGGCGCTTGATTTGCAGCCGCCGCATATTTCGATTTACCACCTGACGATTGAGCCGAACACCTATTTCGCTAAATTTCCGCCCGTCATTCCCGAAGAAGACTTGGCCTACGCCATGCTCGACCGCATCACGGAAATGACTGGTCAAGCCGGCATGGGGCGCTACGAGGTGTCGGCCTATGCCAAGCCAGGCCACCGCTGCTTTCACAACCTGAACTACTGGCAGTTCGGGGATTACCTGGGCATTGGTGCTGGCGCCCACAGCAAGCTCAGCTTTGCACACCGCGTGGTGCGGCAAGTGCGCTGGCGCGATCCCAAGCTGTACATGGACAAAGCATTGGCTGGTGCGGCTGTGACCCAAGAGACTGAAGTCAGTCGTGCGGATTTGCCCTTTGAATTTATGCTCAATGCGCTGCGGCTCAGAGATGGTTTCAAGTTGCAAGACTTTTCTGAAAAAACCGGCTTGCCTATCACGGCGCTGCAGCCTGGGCTAGACAAAGCCGAGCGTCAGGGCTTGCTTGAGCGCGATCTGGTGAGTGTCAAGCCGACCGAGCGCGGCTTTGATTTTTTGAATGATCTGCAGGCCCTCTTTTTGACCGACTGATCAACGTTAACGTTTACAAAAAATACTCATTATGGAAACCTCCAGCATCATTTTGCTGCTCGTCAGCGCATCCATTAGCTTTGCGCTGGGGCGAATCATCGTTCATTTCCGGAACATCAAACGCAAACGCGAAGCCCTTGAGCGGCAAGCCAGAGAAAAGCAGAATCGCCCGCCTGAGCCCGAATCCAAGAACAAAGCCAAACGCAAGCGTCAGCTACAAGAACTGAACCAAGCACAGCGAAAAAACAAGGGCTAAACCGCTTGCTGGCTATCGTCTGACGCGCGACCATTCATCGCGATCTCGCTTTTCGCTTTTGATCGAGTAAGAATAAAGCCGTCTTATTTCTCCACAAACAGGACTGCCAGTCGCCTCGCTTATGAATTATTTTGGATTACCATTTTCGAGTGACTTGCCTGGTTAATGCTGGATAGTTGTAAGTGGATTGAAAGTCTTGTTTTTACTAGTTGCCAAGTAAGTAATGAAACTTGTTTTTTTTATTGGCAAAGCTAACATTCGGTCGTGAAAAATTTAACCGACCAATCCGAAATCTACTTAAACTTCCTCCGCATATCGGGCGATTTGCGGAAGTCTGCTGCCTTTCCGCCGCTGGACTTACCGGAAGAGCGACTTCTTGACTCGCTCGCCATGTTTTGGAGTTCGGGCAAGAAAATAACCGTTTTAAAGGCCATGCAAATGTCTTCAGACGCATCGTCTACGACCGTGCATCGACGGCTGAAGACTCTGCGGTTGAAGGGCATGTTGGAACTTCAAATGGACGAAGACGACAACCGCGTCAAGTACATCAATTCAACTCAGCTTTCTCGAGACTACTTGAGCCACTTAGGGAAGTCCGTGGTTGCGGCTGCGTCTGCTGGTAAATCAGACCACCCTCAATAATTATTCTTCAAATGTAGCTCGGCTTCATTTATAATGCCGCTATGCATTTCCTTCGCCAGTCACACCTGATCACCCGCTTCGCGCTGGTCTGGTTTGCCTTATTTGTCTGTGTGGCAGCGGCGTCGCCGCTGATCAATCCGCAGTCGATGGAGATGGTCTGCTCGGGCTCCGGCGTTATGAAGCTCGTGATCCAGAGCCAAGGCGATGACGGTGTCGGTGAAGCCTCGGGTCATTCGCTGGACTGTTCACTATGCGGCGCTTTCGGTGCGCCACCGCCTGTCGCCACCTCCTTGCCAGCGCTGCCACAGCCGCTGGCCTATGCCCTCCAGAGCATCCCGCAAGCCCGTATCGCGGCGCTGACCGGTGCGCCGCTACCCGCACGCGGACCCCCCACTTTCTCCTGAACCATTGATCCGATAGCGTTCTGAGCATCCGTTAACGCGGAGCTTGGACGTGATTTGTTTTTCTGTTTTTGGAGAATTTTTCGTGCCCTCAAATTATTTAGCGGCGGCTTTAGCCGCGTCCTGTCCAATGCATGGCCGCAAGCTCGGCTTAGCGTTGACCCCGCTGTCCTTGTCTATGGTCTTGGTTTTTTCTGGCTCGGCCCTGGCGCAAAGCGACACTCAGGTCAAAGCGTTAGGCGTGGTGACGGTCACCTCGGGTCAGCCTTCTTCGCTGCCAACGCAAATCCCGACGACGATGGAAAGCGTGACGGCCGCGCAAATTGCCGAGACCATCAACGCGACCGACAGCGAAGATGCGCTCAAGTACTTGCCGAGCCTGTCCGTGCGCAAGCGCTACATTGGTGACTACAACCATGCGGTGCTGGCCAGTCGGGCCTCAGGCGCCAACAACCCGGCGCGCAGCGCGGTGTACGCCGACGGCATTTTGTTGTCCAACTATCTGGGCAACTCAGCCACCAATGCGCCGCGTTGGGGCATGGTCACGCCGGAAGAAATCGAACGCGTCGATGTGATGTATGGCCCATTTTCTGCCGCTTACCCCGGTAATTCAGTGGGCGCTGTGGTCGACTATGTGACGCGGATGCCGACTCAGTTTGAGGCCTATGTCAAAGCCACGGCCTTTAACCAAGACTTCAAAATCTACAACACCAACCAACATTTTGGGGGTTCCAACGCCAGCGCCAGTTTGGGGAGCAAGTCAGGCGACTGGTCTTACTGGCTGACCATGAGCCACACGGACAGCAGCGGCCAACCCATGGTGTTTTCTGCTGTAGCGCCGACGGCTTGCACGACGCTGGTCTGTGGCACTGGCGGCGTCGGTGGTACGAGCACCCGCGTCAACGGCATCTTTGACGCGTTCGGCACGGATGGAAAGCGCAAGGATATTTTGGGTACAACGACGCAGTACCACACGGTGCAAGACCAAGCCAAACTGAAAGTAGCTTATGACGTTTCCTCCACCCTGCGGGTCTCTTATGTGCTGGGTGCTTGGGACAACACGAGCAGAGGCACGCCAGACTCCTACCTGACGAATGCCGCGACAGGCGCACGCGTTTACGCCGGCACTGTCAACAACGGCGTCAACTCATACACCGT
>CANFZL010000147.1 GCA_947451205.1 Comamonadaceae bacterium | reverse complement strand
TTGCCATCAGCGAGCCGCAAAGCCGCTTCAAAACTTTCTGCGATGCGCTGTTTGAGGTTGTCTTGCTCTTGTCGGCTGGCGTCGAGCTCACCTTCGGCCAGCTCGGTCGCTGGCGCAGTGGCCCGGCGCACTTTGACGCGGTCAATCACGACGTCAATATTGTGCTTTTCTGTCTTTTTCAGCTTCGGTAATTCGTCAAATTCGTAGATCTTGCCGTCGACCCGAAAGCGCACATAACCTTGCGCCTGCATCTCGGCAAACACATCGACGAACTCGCCCTTGCGCTCACGCGCGACAGGCGCCAAGATCATCAGCCGCGTGCCTTCTGGCAAGGCCAGCACGGCGTCAACCATCTCGCCCACGCTCTGCGCTTGCAGCGGCAAATCATGCTCCGGGCAATACGGTGTACCAGCACGCGCAAACAGCAGTCGCAAATAGTCGTGGATCTCGGTGACGGTGCCGACGGTCGAACGCGGGTTGTGCGAGGTGGCTTTTTGCTCAATCGAGATCGCTGGGCTCAAGCCCTCGATCATGTCGACATCCGGCTTGTCCATGAGTTGCAAAAATTGCCGCGCATAGGTCGACAAGCTCTCGACGTAGCGCCGCTGACCTTCGGCATACAGCGTGTCAAACGCCAGCGACGACTTGCCAGAACCACTCAGACCGGTGATCACCACCAGTTGATTGCGCGGGATGTCCAGGTCAATATTTTTAAGATTGTGCGTACGTGCACCGCGGATGCTGATCCGCTGAGCGGCCAATTGAATGCGCTCTTGATTGCTCAATTGAGTGGCCAAATAGTTGCTGTCAGACAGTGAGTTCAATGGGAGGTGCCGGCAAAACCGAACATCATAGACGGACAGGCGGGTTTGCGCTATTGACAGCCCACGCAAGGCAGAAGACGGCCGCGCCTCAGGGTCTGGCGAATGGATGACAATGAGCCCTTCGTTTTTTGGCGTTGACCGCCACAACTGAAACGTCCCACCCGATGCCCACCACCCCTCCGAACACCCTCATGACCGCCACCGAGCGGCGCGCCAGCTTGTCGCTGGCGTCAATTTTTGCGTTGCGCATGTTGGGTCTTTTTTTGGTGCTGCCGGTGTTTGCGCTGGAAGCCGCCCGCTTGCCCGGTGGCGATGATCCCGCCCGTGTCGGTCTGGCAATGGGCATTTACGGACTGACGCAAGGCCTGCTTCAAATTCCTTTTGGGCTGGCCTCAGACTGGTTGGGCCGCAAACGAGTGATCATTTTCGGGCTGCTGGTCTTTGCCTTGGGCAGCTTTGTCGCTATGGCCGCCACTGATTTGACCTGGCTCATCGTCGGCCGTTCGATTCAGGGTGCGGGTGCCATTTCAGCCGCCGTCACCGCGCTGCTGGCCGACCAGACCCGCGACGAAGTGCGCACCAAGGCGATGGCGCTGGTCGGCATCAGCATCGGGCTGATGTTTGCGCTGTCTTTGGTCGTGGCACCGCTGCTGGCTGCGCAAATCGGACTGGGTGGATTGTTCGCCCTGACCGGTCTTATGGCGGTGACCGGCATGGCTGTGGTGGTTTGGGTCGTTCCGCCCGAGTCAGTCAAGCCAGTGCACCGTCCGCGCGGCAGTTTGAAGCTGGTGCTGCAAGAGCCCGCGCTGCTGCGCCTGAACCTTGGTGTGTTTGTTTTGCACGCCGTGCAGCTGGCCATGTGGGTGGCTATTCCGGCGCTGCTGGTTCAGGCTGGGCTGGACAAAGCCGCGCACTGGCAGGTCTACTTGCCGGCGGTGTTAGCGTCTTTTGTGGTGCTGGGCGGCACGCTCTTTCCGCTAGAGCGACGCGGCTATCTGCGGGCCGTCTTTTTGAGCGCTATTGGCCTGATTTTTCTGGTGCAGCTGGGCTTTTTATGGTCAGCCCAGCAGGTCATTCACGGTACGCTGAACTTGGCCGTGCTAGCCGGCCTGCTGTTTGTCTTTTTTTGCGGCTTCAATGTGCTGGAGTCTTGCCAACCCAGCCTGGCGTCACGCGTTGCACCAGCGCATGCCCGCGGTGCGGCGCTGGGGGTTTACAACACGCTGCAGTCGCTGGGCTTTTTTGCGGGCGGTGCAGCCGGTGGCTGGCTAGTCAAAACGGCTGGCTCCAGCGCCCTCTTCATGGCCTGCAGCGCCATGATGCTGCTGTGGCTTATGCTGGCTTGGCCGATGCGAGCACCCAGCCACCATCACCAGCCTTCGGCCAAGCCAACGCCAGCACCGGTCAGCTCAGCCAGTTAAAATTCACCAATTAGGAGAACACGCCATGGCATCGATCAACAAAGTCATCATCATCGGCAACTTGGGGCGCGACCCTGAGGTGCGCTACACCCCGAATGGCGCGGCCATCTGCAACGTCAGCCTCGCCACCACGCGCAACTGGAAAGACAAATCTTCCGGCGAAAAGGTGGAAGAAACCGAATGGCACCGCGTCGTGTTTTACGACCGTCTGGCCGAAATCGCTGGCGAATACCTTAAAAAAGGCCGCCCGGTCTATGTCGAAGGTCGTCTAAAAACACGCAAGTGGACCGACAAAGACGGCGTCGAAAAATACACCACCGAGATCATCGCCAGCGAAATGCAATTGTTGGGCGGCCGTGAAGGCATGGGCGCTCCTGGCGGTGACGAAGACAATGGCGGCGAACGCCAAAGCTATGCACGCCCACCGGCCGCAGCCCGTCCACCAGCAGCACAGGCACAGCGCCCGGCCGCACCGGCTCCGTCAAAAGCCGCCAGCGGTTTTGACGATATGGACGACGACATTCCCTTTTAGACAATAGGTTTTCAATTAACCACGTCCCCAAAAGCCCGCTTAGACGGGCTTTTAAGTTTCTTCTCACGCCAACCAGACCCCATGATTCAACGCTCACTCCTTAACCGCCTCCTCTGCGCCGCCCTGCTGGCCTCGGGCCTTGCCAGCGTGCAATCCGTCCAAGCCCAAAACTATGCGTCAGGGCTGGCCGTCGAGTTGCCTGAACCCAACAGCTCAGGTCTGGGTTTTGCACCCCGGGTGGAGCGTTCGCCCTATGCCGGTGCAGGCAATCGTTTTGATTTGATGCCGCTGTACATCTATGACGGCAAACAACTTTTTTTGGACGTCAACCGCGTTGGTGTGAAACTGCTGGACGAGCCCACGCAACGCATCGACCTGCTGGTCGAGCGGCGCCTTGAAGGCTTTCCTCTGACCAACGCACCCGCCAGCTTGGCCGGCATGGCGATACGCGATTCCAGCGTCGATTTCGGCGTTTCATACAGCATTCGACAGCCTTGGGGCCAACTCAAAGCCGAGATGGTGCGTGATACGAACAGCACACACCAAGGCACTGAAGCACGCTTGGGCTACGCCAAGGAGTGGCGATCAGGTGCTCTGACCTGGCGCCCGACTCTGAGTGTTGCGTGGCGCAGCGCCAATCTGAACAACTATTACTACGGCGTCCGGGCCAACGAGGCCACCGCAGCGCGCCCCGCCTATGAGCCTGGCGCGGGCTTGGAAGCACGAGTCGGCCTGCACGCGACCTTCGGAGTTTCTAGGCATTGGAGCCTGCTGACCGGCGTCTCAGCCACCGTGCTCGGCAACGGCGTTAAAAACAGTCCTATCGTCGAGCAACGTGTGCTGCCGAGTTATTACCTCGGTGCGGTCTACGACTTTGGACGCCATGAAAGCGAATGGGTCGGGGCCAGTTCACCAACCTATTTCAAAGTGCTCTACGGTCAAGCCGCCGCAGACGGTTGCCACTTGATCAAAATTCTCACCGCGCAATGCCTGTCCACCACCAAAGTCAATCCGACCAGCATCAGTGCCGTGCAAATCGGACGTCCTTTCATCCAAAATTTCAATGGTTTGCCGATTGATGTCGTCGGCTACGTCGGTCTGGCCCAGCACAATGACAACGGCTTGCAGACCAATGGCTTGCAAGTGGATTTGTTCATGAAAGCTTTTTACACCGGCTTTCCGTGGCAAGACCGCGTCAAAACCCGTCTCGGCATGGGCATGGGGGTTTCGCTGGCGCAGCATGTTCCCTACCAAGAGGTCAGCAGTCAAGCCACCAAAGGCGATCAGACCTCACGCCTGTTGAACTACCTGGACCCGACGCTGGACGTGAGCTTGGGTGATTTGATCGGCTCACGGCCCCTCAAGGACACTTACATCGGCCTTGGCGTCTCACACCGCTCAGGCATCTTCCAGACGTCGCGCCTGCTGGGCAACGTCAATGGCGGCTCGAACTACATCTACACCTACATCGAGACAGTTTACTGAGCCAGAGACTCAGTGAACTCAACGCCAGAGACTCCATGCTCTGGCGCTACTCCGCTGCCACGGTCGAACCCTTGTGCACCGCTAACTCGCGCCAGCGCAGCACCAGCAAGGCCAACACACCGCTGCCCAGCAGCCAAAACGACACATGGATGGCGTTTTGACTGACGGCGTACATCACGCTGGAGTACGTTAAGAAGCCGCAGGCAGCGCAGAACACCAACGGTGTAAAGGGGTACAGCGGAACCCGGAAAGGCCGTTCTGCCAAAGGGTCGCTGCGGCGCAGCCACAACAAGGCCAACCCGACCAGCAGCAAGAAACTCCAGAACATCGGCGCGGTGAATTCAACCATCGCAGCAAAGCCGTCGGCCTCGCTCATACCCAAGAAAATCAAGCCAATACTGATACCCGCTTGCAGCACATAAGCCCGCGTTGGGCTGCCAGAGGTGCCTTGCCATTGCCCGAGTTGCCGCAGGCTGGCCCAATCCAAACCGACCGCGTAGTTGGCCCGTGCGCCCACCACCATGGTCGCGTTGATGCTGGTCAAAGCAGCGATCGCGACGAAAAGCCCAAGGGCCTTTTCTGCCCAAGGACCCCAAGCGAGGCCCAACACATCAGACGCCGCCGTGGTGCTCTGGCTCAAGCCTTGCAAGCCCAAACCATGCAGCAAAGCCATGTTCACCAACAGGTAAATAGCCGTTAACACCGCCATGCTGATGACGATGACGCGGACGATGCTGCGCGCACCGCCGCGCAATTCAGCGGAAATGTAAGCCGCTTCATTCCAACCACCAAAAGTCAACAACACAAAGACCAAGGCCAGCCCGAATTGGGAAGCCGCTGGCACGCTGCTGAAGAACAGGCTGGCTTCGACAATCGGTGCCTCGACCGAAAACCCGGCCACCACCACCGCCAGCAAACCCATCACCACCAACACCACCAGCCATGTTTGAATGTTGGACGACGCACGAATGCCGATCACATTGACAGCGGTCAGCAGCAACACGATGCTCAAAGCCCAGATCGCGCTGGAGTACTCACCGAGCGGCACCACTTGACTGAAATAATCGCCAAAGACGAAGGCCAGCAAAGCGATCGCACCGGGGTTGATCACCGTTGCGCGGGCCCAGCCATACAAAAAAGACACATGCCGGCCGAAGGCGCGATGCAGAAAATGATAGTCGCCGCCGGCATGCGGGTAGGCGCTGCACAGTTCGGCGTAACAAAGTGCTCCGATCACGGATATCAGGGCACCGGCCACCCAAACCATCAGCGTCCAGCCAACATCGTTGGTCAGAGACGCCACCAGCGCCGGCGTTTTGAAAATGCCGGCACCGATGACGATGCCGACAATCAGGGCGACGGCGCCGAAGGGGTCTAGCAGTCGTTGTGGCTGGCCATCAGTGGCCGCAGTACTCACAAACGCGTCGCCTCAACTGCCTTGGTCGTTCCGTAAGCCGTGTGCATGCCGGACAAGTTGCCCGCCACGACCGTGGCCGTGATGCTTTGCATCACCTTGTCAGCACCCAAAAAGCTGAAGCTGAGTTTGTCAGCGCTCAGCTGTGCACCCAACAAAGGCTGGCTAACACCCGCCACGGTTAACGTGCCACCGACTTGCTGAAAGCTTTGGTGCAGCGTCAGCTTGCCCGGGACAGCACCCTCCAAACCCTTGATGTCCCACACACCGGCCACCTTGGCAGGAACAACCCACAGGTAGGCTGAGCCTGAGCCAGCCGTCGAAGTTTGATCGGGCTCCCACTCTTGCATGCTGAAAGCGTGCGAGACGATGCGGGTGCCGGGCTTCATGTCCAACAGCGTCGGGCGCAAGCGCAGGTTCAGCGTTGGCAGCAGGTACATGGTGACCACGGTGGCTTGGCTGAAGTCCTCGGCAAAAATATCGCCATTGACGAACCTTACCCTGTCAGCCACGCCCTCTTTCTTGGCACGCTGTGTGGCGAACTCGGCCATTTTCGGGTTGAACTCAATGCCAACGGCGCGCGCGCCGAATTTTTTGCCAGCGGTCACCGCAATGATCCCGTCGCCTGAGCCCAGGTCGTAAACCAAGTCTTTGGAGGTGACTTTGGCCATCGTCAGCATTTCATCCACCAAGGACTGTGACGTCGGCAGCCAAATCACGTCTTTACCCGCCTGATGCGGCACAGGCTGAAAGGACGCTTCTGCGCGTGCCAACTGGGCAGCGCCTGAAAGACCGAAAAGTACCAGGCAAATTGCAGGAAGGCGGCGGGAAAAATTCATGCGCTAGCTCCAAAATAAATTGAAGGAACTAGCGTAGTTTGCAAATAAGTATTTAATCCTTAAAAAAATTAATACTTACATATTAATAACGTTACTAGCCGCAATCACGCCACCACCCAAACAGACTTCGCCGTCATACAGCACGGCAGACTGCCCCGGCGTCACGGCCCACTGCGGCTGCTCAAAGTGCAATTCGCAATGGCTGCTGGAGGCTGATCGTAATTCGCACGCGGCATCCGCTTGCCGGTAGCGGGTTTTGGCCGCCAAGGCACCCAAGGCTGGCGCGCTGCCTGCCACCCAGCTGCAGTCTTGCGCTGTCAGCACGGTCGATTGCAGCCACGGATGGTCGTGGCCTTGCACCACCCAGAGCGTGTTGGTTTCCATGTC
>CANFZL010000146.1 GCA_947451205.1 Comamonadaceae bacterium | reverse complement strand
TGTACATGCCCGGCCGCTGCTTGACAGGCTCAAGGCCCTTGAGCACGCGGATGGAACTTTCGGAATAGTCGGTGGGTAGTTTGGAGGCCATGGCAGTGCTGTGATTTGCGGCGATTGTAGTCGCGGCACGCTGCAATAACTGGATAAAACTACAGCTCACTGATGTTGGTGACGCCAGCAATGCGTCCAGCACGATCAACGCTGATTCGTTACATTTAGAGCATGTCTTTTTCAACACCAACCCCACCCACCCAGCCAGAACCCCGCAAGTTGTCGATGCTGCAAGTTTTGGCCTGCGGCGCTGCCATCGTCACGCTGTCGATGGGCATTCGACACGGCTTTGGTTTGTGGCTGCAACCGATCACCCAAGCTCAGGGCTGGACGCGCGAGACCTTTGCTTTCGCCATTGCGATTCAAAATTTATCTTGGGGTGTGTTCGGTATTTTTGCCGGCATGATCGCCGACCGTTTTGGGGCCTTTAGGGTCATCATGGCTGGCGCAATTTTGTATGGACTGGGCTTGGTCGGCATGGCGCTCTCGCCGACCGGTTTTCTGTTCACACTCACTACCGGTGTATTGATTGGTGCAGCGCAGGCGGGCACCACCTACGCCGTGATTTACGGCGTGATTGGCCGCAATATTTCGGCCGAAAAACGTTCTTGGGCTATGGGTGTTGCCGCTGCGGCGGGATCCTTCGGTCAGTTTTTGATGGTGCCCATCGAAGGTTTTTTAATCACCCGTTTCGGCTGGCAAGAAGCTCTGCTGATATTGGGTGCAGCCGCCTTGCTGATGATTCCGCTGGCCATCGGTTTGCGTGAAAACAAAACCAAGGGCGCGGCCCCGGTCAAGCGTGAGCAAACCATTCTCCAGGCCCTCACAGAAGCCTTCAAGTACCCGAGCTTTCAGCTCCTGATGGCGGGTTATTTTGTTTGTGGCTTTCAGGTCGTCTTCATTGGTGTGCACATGCCCAGCTACCTGAAAGACCAAAGCCTGCCGCCAGAGGTCGCCAGTTATGCCCTGGCCTTGATCGGGCTGTTCAATGTCTTTGGCACTTACGGCGCGGGTGCGCTGGGCCAGCGAATACCCAAGAAAAACATCTTGGCTGGGATTTATTTTTCGCGTGCGCTCGTGATTGCCATCTTTATCGCAACACCGATCAGCCCCATGAGCGTGTATGTATTTTCAGCCGTGATGGGCGTGCTGTGGCTGTCAACCGTGCCGCCAACCAACGCCGCAGTGGCGCAGATTTTTGGCATTCAACATTTGTCGATGCTCAGCGGCTTCATCTTTTTCAGCCACCAGATTGGCTCCTTCATGGGTGTCTGGCTGGGCGGCTACATGTACGACCGCACGGGCAGTTATGACTTAGTTTGGTACCTCACGATCGCCCTCGGCATCTTTGCCGGACTGGTCAATTTGCCGGTGCGCGAGGCGCCGATCGCCCGGAATCCGGCCAAGCTGCCGCAAGGGGCCTAAGATGCCCAACATGCTGCAAAAAATACTACTTTGGACCCTGTTCATCGCCGTGCCAGTAGCGGTGTTTGCGCTGTACACGCGGCCCAACATGCTGGTCATGCTGGCAGACCAACTGTGGGCCTGCTTTTAAGTGCCGTTAACAACAAACCCGATCGGCCACGGCGACGAGGCGGCCTCGGCATGGCTGCAACGCTGGAGTCATCTGCTGCCTGAAGGCGGCAGCGTGCTCGACGTCGCCTGTGGCCGCGGTCGTCATGCGCGCTACTTGCATCAACTTCATCAACGCGGTTTGCGGGTGGTGGCGGTGGATCGTTCTGCAGAAGCCATCGCGGCGATCAAGCTGCCAGCAGAGCGCTGCGAAACCTGTGTCGCCGACATCGAGAACGGCTCTTGGCCTTTTGCCGGACGATTCTTCGACGGGATCGTCGTCACCAACTACCTGTGGCGGCCTTTGCTGCCGACGTTGTTGGCCAGTCTGGCGCCGGGCGGTGTGTTGATTTACGAGACCTTTGCTGCTGGCAATGAAACAGTGGGTAAGCCTTCTAGGCCTGATTTCTTGCTCCAGCCGGGGGAGCTGCTGCAGGTTTGCCATGCGCTGCGCACCGTCGCCTTTGAAGACGGATTTGAAGAGGGCTTTGAAGACCGGACCAGCCCGCGCTTTGTCCAGCGCATCGTCGCCGTCCATGAGCTGATGGCCGGCAGCGGTACACCGACAAGCCCGCCAGCGCGCTACCGGCTTGGCTAAATCCTTGCGCGGCAACGCCCGTGACACGAACCTTGACTCTTCTGTCTGAGTAGAATGCGCAATGGGCTTTAAACGCCCGCTGTAGCCCCCTTCCCTGCCTGCTTTCTTTATAGGCCTAGGTCACCCAAAACATGAAACAAATCACTGGCAGTATTGTTGCTCTGGCGACCCCGTTGCACGAAGACGGCAGCGTCGACTACCCTACCCTTCGCAAGCTGGTGGACTGGCACATCACCGAAGGCACGGACTGCATCGGCGTGGTCGGCACCACTGGAGAATCGCCCACAGTCAACGTGCAAGAGCATTGTGAAATTATTCGTGTCGCGGTCGAGCAAGCCCTTAGCCATGGCACCAAAGCCGTGCCGATCATGGCGGGCTGCGGCGCCAATTCCACGGCAGAAGCCATTGAGTTGACCAAGTTCGCCAAAAAAGTCGGCGCCGACTGCCAGTTGCAGGTCGTGCCCTACTACAACAAGCCCACGCAAGAAGGTCAGTACCTGCACTTCAAGGCGATTGCCGAAGCGGTAGATCTGCCGATGGTGTTGTACAACGTTCCCGGCCGCAGCGTGGCAGACATGCTGCACCCGACGGTCATGCGGCTGACGCAGGTGCCCGGCATTGTCGGCATCAAGGAAGCCACCGGCAACTTAGAGCGCGCGCAATGGCTGATCAAAGAAACCCCGGCTGATTTCGCCGTCTATTCAGGCGACGACGCAACCGCGGTGGCGCTGATGCTGTGCGGTGGCCAAGGCAATGTCAGCGTGACAGCCAATGTCGCCCCCCGCCTGATGCACGAGCTGTGCATGGCTGCGGTGGCGGGCGACACCCGGCGCGCCATGCAAATCCAGCTGCAACTGTTGCCCCTGCACAAACATCTGTTTGTTGAAGCCAACCCGATTCCCGTGAAATGGGCCATGGCCCGCATGAAACTCTGCGGCCCCACGTTGCGCCTGCCCATGACACCGCTGGAAGCATCCAATGAAGCCACTGTCGAAAACGCACTGCGCGTTTGCG
Source organism: Comamonadaceae bacterium (assembly GCA_947451205.1). Classification (GTDB taxonomy): domain Bacteria; phylum Pseudomonadota; class Gammaproteobacteria; order Burkholderiales; family Burkholderiaceae_C; genus Polaromonas. The sequence continues at coordinate 3,715 of CANFZL010000146.1, read as the reverse complement.
GCTTGATCTGATCTGAAGGACCCGAATTGAAGACTCACATGACTATTTCCGCCCAACGCTCGTCTCTTGGTCTGGCCGTCGCTGCATTGCTCGCCAGTCTGGCGCTCGGTGGCTGCACAACAGTAAGCAACACCCTCAGTGGCGACAAAGTAGATTACAAATCAGCATCTTCTGCTGCGAAAGCAGGGCCAGGCCTCGAAGTTCCGCCCGATCTCAGCCAACTCACTCGCGACAGCCGCTACGTGGTCCCGGGCATGGCCGTGTCTGCCAATGCCTACCAAGTCGCCCAACCAAACACCAGCGCCGCCACACCGACTGCGGCCAGTGCCATTGGCGACGTCCGCATTGAGCGTGCCGGCAACCAGCGCTGGCTGGTCGTCAACCGCCCGGCAGACAAGCTGTGGGATCCGGTGCGTGAATTCTGGAAAGAGAGCGGTTTTCAACTGCCCATTGAGCAAGCTGAGCTCGGCATCTTGGAAACGGACTTCGCTGAAAACCGCGCCAAGCTGCCGCAAGACTTCATCCGCAACACCATTGGCAAGGTCTTCGACGGCCTTTACTCGACCGGCGAGCGCGATAAATTTCGCACCCGTCTAGAGCGTACCGCCAATGGGGGCACTGAAATTTTCATCAGCCACCGCGGTATGGTCGAGGTTGTCAGTAGCACCTCCGGCACCGGCGGCACCGGCTCTACAGTTTGGCAGCCCCGCCCGGCAGACCCGGAGCTCGAAGCTGAATTTCTGCGGCGCCTGATGGTCAAGCTGGGGGTCTCACAAGAACAATCCAAAGCTCTAGTGGCCAGTAGCGTGACGCGTCAAACCTCGCGGATAGCGTCGGTCGGCGGTATTCCTGTGTTGCAAGTCGACGAAGGTTTCGAGCGCGCCTGGCGCCGCGTCGGACTGGCACTTGACCGCACGGGCTTCACCGTCGAAGACCGCGACCGCGCCCAGGGTCTGTATTTCGTACGCTACGTGGCACTGAACACCGACGCAAAAGAACCCGGTTTTTTCAGCAAGTTATTCAGCAGCTCAAGCACCGGATCCGCACCCCTGAAATACCGTATTGCATTGCGTAGCAAAGACGAATCTACCTCTGTCTCGGTGCTCAACGCCGATGGTCAGCCCGAAGCATCCGTGAATTCCGAACGCATCCTCAAAGTGCTGGCGGACGACCTGCGGTAAGCAGGTCACGTTAGCCGCAGGGTGCTGCGCTTCAAAAATTTGGGCAGCGGCAGCACGGGTAATGCAACGCTGGTCCAAGCCAGCGGCATACGTTCTGTCCGCTTGCTGGTCGATTGCGGTTTGGGGCTCAAACAACTTGCCCTTCGCTTAGCTGAAGCGGACTCTACAGAGGCCGCGATGGTGGATGCCATATTCATCACCCACGAACACAGTGATCACATTGGATGTGCGCGTCAGTTCGCACAACGCCACCGGATCCCGGTCTGGATGAGCCGTGGCACCTATGAAGCCTTGGGCAGCCCGGACTTCGACGGCCTGCTGCACATCGCCGCAGACGGCCAACCCATTGATCTCGGAGAATTGCAAATAACGCCGTTCACCGTCCCACACGACGCCAGGGAGCCACTGCAGCTGAGCTGCACCGACGGGAATGCGAAATTAGGCGTACTGACTGACTTGGGCCATGCCACCGCACATGTGCTTACGCATCTTGCAGGCTCCCATGCCCTGCTGTTGGAGTGCAACCACGACACTGACCTGTTGGCCCAGTCAAATTACCCCGCTTTCCTTAAAAAGCGAGTGGGTGGACCCTACGGCCATTTATCAAATGCCGCAGCAGCTGCGATTTCAGAGAAACTCACGCATGTGGGACTCAAGCATGTCGTGGCAGCCCATTTGAGTGCGCAAAACAACAGCCCCAGCCTAGCCTTGGCAGCGCTATTCAGCAGTGCAGCACCGATTTGGGGTTCTCCAGAATTTTCAGTCGCCCATCCGATAGAAGGAAGCCCATGGATTCAGGTCAGCTCCTGACGCCATGATGCGACTACCAAACAGCCACTGCGTGTCAAACGTTAAAGGCAAGAAAAGTCCAGACGAAAAAAAGCCGCTCAAGAGCGGCTTTTTTTGAAACAGCGAAGTATTACTTGGCTGGAGCAGCAGGTGCGGCTGGAGCAGCTGCATCAGCAGCAGCAGGTGCAACAGCAGGAGCCGATGCGTCAGCAGCAGGAGCAGCAGGAGCGACGACTGGAGCTGGTGCTTCAACTGGTGCTTCTTTTTTACCGCAAGCTGCCAAAGCGAAAGCTGCAACGATAGCTGCCAAAACGAGTGATTTGTTCATTTTTTGATACCTTGATATATATAAGAAAAACAATTTTTGAAAAGGCCAACTAAAAAAGTTAGCCTCCCAGTTCAGGCAGGAGAATTCGAGCGCTACCAGCCCAACGCGGAAGTATATGCGGATTTACCCCCAGTTGTGAAGTGTCAAAATACAACTACTCAGATAATCTAGCGGTTTTTCAGTTTTATACAAAACTCAGCCAACCAGCATCGCGCCAATCGGCAAGTAAATTTTGTGCCGAAACACTGGCTTTGCTCAACTCGGCAGCCCCCAGAAGTCGCCGATCAGCCAGCCGACGCATCAGTGCCGCGTCGGCACCTTTGGCCCGGTAACTTTCACCATTGATGAAGATGTGATCTTCGTCGTACATCATCCGAGTTCGTGCATCAAGCACCAAACTGGGATGCGCACCAAAAAGCGGCGCACCAATTAAATCTTCACTGGGCTCATCAAACCAGACAGACGGTTTCGGATCCGTCAGGTATTCACCCAAGGCACAAGCCAGCGCCAATGGGTCTTTCAAAGCCGATGCCACGGCTTGCCGGGCGAACTCGGTCAACTCAGCCGGCAGCGCCGCTGGGTTGGCGGTGGCGGGCTGCTGCGGGTCACGGTAGAGCTTGGGCACGGCCGCAGAGTCTTCATCGTCGACACCAAACTCGGCCAATCGCTGCAACAGCTCTCGGGCCAGCTCGTTCTGACTCGGCGCTCTGAAGCCTATCGAGTAGGTCATGCAAGCCTCAACCTTGCCATCGGCCGAGACAGCCTCTTCAGCCACGCCGTCGTGGGCATAACGCGGCGGCAAGTACAGCATGTCGCCAGCCTCCAATACAAACTCCTCGGTGGGCACAAAATTTTGCAGAATTTTCAAGGGCACACCTTCCTGCAAGGTGAAGTCCGTCTGTTTGCCAATGCGCCAGCGGCGCCGACCACTGGCCTGCAACAAAAACACGTCGTAGCTGTCAAAGTGCGGACCAACGCCGCCGCCCGCGCTGGCGTAGGAAATCATCAAATCATCCATGCGGGCGTCTGGCACAAAGCGAAATTGCTGCAGCAATGCATGCGCTTTGGCCTCGTGCATATCCACGCCCTGCACCAGCAGCGACCAACCGGGTTTGTTCAAGGCCGGCAGACTGCGCGGCGCAAACGGGCCAGACTTCATGCGCCAACCCGTCGCGTCCTGCACCACTAAGCGGGACTCAACTTCCTCTTGAGCCGCCAATGCAAACAGTTCAGGCCGAGTCAAGATGGGTTTGAAACCAGGCAAGGCTTGACGCACCAGCAAGGGCTTTTTTTGCCAATGACGGCGCATGAATTGCTGGGGCGTCAGACCGCCCAGCAGGGCTGATGATTGAGTTATATCCATGGGACAATTGTCGGATGAAAATCACCCCACAATGCGTTGTTGCCCTGAGCTGGG
>CANFZL010000145.1 GCA_947451205.1 Comamonadaceae bacterium | reverse complement strand
TGAAAACATCACACTGGCACCGGCACGCACCAACAAGTCGGTGCAAAACCCCACCGCCGGGTTGGCCGTGACGCCGGAGAAAGCATCGCTGCCGCCGCACTGCACGCCGACCACCAGCTCAGACGCCGGCACTGTTTCGCGGCGGCGGGCGTTCAGGCGTTGCAGGTGTTGCTCAGCCTGTCGCATGATGGATTCGACCATCGACATGAAGCCCACATGCGCATCGTCTTGCAGGCAGACCACGTCTAAGGTGGCAGTTGCGTTTTGGGCACCGCTGCGAAGGTCAACCAGCGGGATGCTGCCGGGTGGCAGCAGGCGCTCAGGTTGGAGTTTTTCGCAACCCAAGCTGACGACCATCACTTCACCGCCAAAGTTGGGGTTCAGGCTGATGTTGCGCAGGGTGCGGATCGGGATGATGGCGTCGGGTGCGTCAATCGCCACGCCGCAGCCGTAGCCGTGCTCCAGCGCCACCACGTCGTCGACGTTGGGAAAGCGGGGCAGCAACTCGGCCTTGATGCGTTGCACGGCGAAGTCGGTGACACCGGCGACGCACTGAACGGTTTGCGTGATGGCCAGAATGTTGCGCGTACCGACCGAGCCGTCGGCGTTGCGGAAACCTTCGAAGGTGTAGCCCTCTAACGCTGGCAATGGGGGTGGTTTGACGGTGGCGATGGGCAGGTTGTCGAGGCTTCGGGCTGATGGCATGTCGAGCAGCCGTTCGTGGACCCAGCTGCCGGCGGGGATGTCTTTCAGTGCATAACCAATTGGGATGCCGTAGCGCAGCACCGGTGCTGCGGCTGTCAAATCGACCAGCGCGACCTTGTGACCCTGCGGCACCGCGTTGACCAAGACCAAGCCGTCGGGCAGTCGGGTGCCTGCGGGCAGGCCGCCGTCATTGGCCACAATCGCCACGTTGTCAAGCGCGTGCATGCGGATGATGATGGGCTGGATTGCGCTGATTTCCGTGGGTGTTGGCATGGGCGTCGTGTGCGTTGAGATGGGTGGCGGCTGTGCAGGGACTCGTTAAATTATCTGACAACTTAAAAAGTTGTCAAGCAACTTTGCCGTTGCGGTGAGTCTTTGCTGTCAGGTTCAAGGCGCTGGCGTGCTCTCAAAAATACGCCTTTTGGCGTTCAGCACATGCATACGGATGGCGTCTGCGGCATCCGTCGGCGAGCGGCGCACGATGGCTTCGATGATCTCATGATGCTCGGCTTGCGTGGTGCGAATGCGCTCGGTGCTTTTCTTGTCAGTGACGTGGCGGGCCAGTTCGATGAACTGCCGAATCGGCGCCACGCTGGTCTCAATGGCCGTCACAAAAAACGGGTTGTGCGAAGCCCTTGCAATGGCCAAATGGAACTGAACATCTTCTTCCGCGCCGGACTGGCCTTTCTTCATGGCGGCATTCAAAGCGTCGAAGGCTGCGCGCAGCGCGTCCAGGTCCGCAGCATCGCGAAACTCGGCTGCCCCTGCCGCAGCGCCCATTTCGACACAACTTCGGTAGGCGTAGTAACGCTCAATATCGGCCAAACTTTTGATCGGTGTTGGCGGTATGGCAGGTGTGCCTGGTGCACGAATCACAAAGCTGCCGGAGCCACGTTTTGACTCGATGATGCCGTCTGAGCGCAGCCGCGACAAGGCTTCTCGGACCGTCGGTCGGGACACGCTGAATTGGCTGGCCAGTTCGCTTTCCGTGGCTAGTTTTCCTCTGGGTGAGTAGTCACCACGCAGGATGGCCTCGATCACGCGGGCATAGATCCGCTCTGGAAGAGAGCCGGTGCTGTCGTCTTGCAGAAGGGTTTGGTGCATGGCCAGAAGAGTCCTGTAAAGCTTCTTTGTAGTTTAAGGCTGGAGTCTGACATCTTTGGTAATTACCCGCAGGCAGTCACTATTTGCTTGACAGCGTTTCCGTCAAAGATAAGATATCGGTTGTACGATGACTAAAAATTAATTTCAACTCTTTCGTCGCACCCTCACAACCCTGTCCAAACACTGAAAGAAGCACTCCATGAATCCGCAAGAACTCAAAACCATCATGTCCAGCGGCCTGCTGTCGTTTCCTGTGACTGACTTTGATGCTCAAGGCGACTTCAACGCCAAGGGTTATGCGGCACGTCTGGAGTGGCTGGCGCCTTACGGCGCGACGGCCTTGTTCGCGGCGGGCGGCACGGGGGAGTTTTTCTCGCTGACAGGTCATGAATACCCAACGATCATCAAAACCGCGGTGGAGACTTGTCGGGGCATCGTGCCGATCATTGCGGGTGCTGGTGGCCCAACTCGTTTTGCCATCGAATGCGCGCAAGAAGCTGAACGCCAAGGCGCACATGGCATTTTGTTGATGCCGCACTACCTGACCGAAGCCGGTCAAGATGGCTTGATCGCCCATGTTGAACAGGTCTGCAAAAGCGTCAAGTTCGGCGTCATTGTTTACAACCGCAATGTCTGCAAACTGACCCCGGCATCGCTGGCTATTTTGGCCGACCGCTGCCCGAATCTGATCGGCTTCAAAGACGGTGTCGGCGACATTGAAACCATGTCGTCCATCTACATGAAGATGGGTGACCGCTTCGCCTACTTGGGCGGTTTGCCTACGGCAGAGGTCTACGCCGCAGCCTACAAAGCGCTAGGTACGCCGGTGTATTCATCAGCCGTCTTCAACTTCATCCCTAAGACGGCGATGGATTTTTACCACGCGGTGGCGAAAGACGATTTGGCGACTCAACACCATTTGCTGCGTGAGTTTTTCATGCCTTATTTGGACATCCGCAACAAGGTTGCAGGCTACGGCGTGAGCATCATCAAAGCCGGCGCCAAGCTGGTGGGTCATGACGCCGGCCCAGTGCGTGCGCCGCTGACCGACTTGAAGCCTGCCGAGATGGAAGCATTGGCAGCGCTGATCAAAAAGCTCGGCCCTCAGTGAGCGGGTTCATGTCCAAACACCCCACACCCGTCATCACCGCTTTGCGCGTGATTCCTGTGGCCGGCCGCGACAGCATGTTACTGAATTTGAGCGGCGCACATGGTCCGTTTTTCACCCGTAATTTGTTGATCCTGACGGACAGCGATGGTCGGACTGGCGTGGGCGAAGTGCCCGGCGGCCAGAAGATCACGCAGACACTAGAAGACGCTGCGCAACTCGTCGTTGGACAGCCCATCGGCGCGCACCAGCGCATCTTGCAGCAGGTGCAGCAGCAGTTCGCTGACCGTGACAGCGGCGGGCGTGGTCAGCAAACCTTTGATCTGCGCACGACGATTCACGCTGTCACCGCCATCGAATCGGCCTTGCTTGATTTGTTGGGGCAGCACCTTGGGGTCCCCGTAGCGGCCTTGTTGGGCGAAGGCCAGCAGCGTGACTCGGTAGAAATGCTGGGTTACCTGTTTTATGTCGGTGACCGCACTCAGACCGATCTGGATTACGTGAGCGACCCCGGTGCCGACAACGACTGGTTCCGCTTGCGCCACGAAAAAGCCATGGACGCCAAAGCAGTGGTTCGTCAGGCAGAAGCGGCCCGCGAACGCTATGGCTTCAACGACTTCAAACTCAAAGGCGGCGTCTTGCGTGGCGCTGAAGAAATTGAAGCCGTGTGCGCCTTGCACGAGCGCTTTCCGGAGGCGCGTGTCACGCTGGACCCGAATGGCGGCTGGTTGCTGAAAGACGCGATTTCGCTGATGCGCGACCTGCGCGGCGTGGTGGCTTACGCCGAAGACCCGTGCGGTGCTGAAGAAGGCTTTTCAGGGCGTGAGGTCATGGCCGAATTCAGGCGGGCCACCGGTCTGCCCACGGCGACCAACATGATCGCCACCGACTGGCGGCAACTGACGCACGCACTGTCACTGCAATCGGTCGACATTCCATTGGCCGATCCGCATTTTTGGACCATGGCCGGCTCGGTTCGCGTGGCGCAAACCTGCCGTGACTGGGGCTTGACTTGGGGCTCGCATTCGAACAATCACTTTGACGTCTCACTGGCTATGTTCACGCAAGTGGGCGCCGCCGCGCCGGGCCGAGTGACGGCGATTGACACGCACTGGATCTGGCAAGACGGTCAGCGCCTGACCAAAGACCCGCTGCAAATCATCGGGGGTCACGTGCAGGTGCCGAAAAAACCGGGGCTGGGTGTGGAACTCGATATGGTCGAGGTTGAAAAAGCCCACCGCTTGTACAAGCAACACGGCTTGGGCGCGCGCGACGACGCCATGGCCATGCAAAGCTTGATACCGGGCTGGAGCTTTAACCCAAAACGTCCTGCCTTAGACCGCTGAAGAAACGGTCAACAACAACTTCAAACTTCGCAGCGACTTTCTTGCTGCCGTGACAAGACCCGCGGACATTCGCACGCTGCGATCTGTACGTTTCTTCTGTTTTTTATAAGGAGACATCATGTTGAAAAAACGCTTCACACTGGCCGCCTTGGCTTGCGCCGCCATCAGCTTTTTTGCAAGCGGTAGTGCCGCCTTGGCCCAGACCGACTACCCCACCAAGCCAGTCAAAATCATTGTTCCGTTCCCTCCGGGCGGCACCAGTGATGTGATGGGCCGCATGGTGGCAGATGAACTCAGCAAGATTCTGAAGCAGCCCTTCATCGTCGACAACATTGGTGGTGCGGGCGGGATCGTCGGGACGGAAAGGGCAAGCAAGATGACGCCGGATGGCTACACCTTGATCCAGACCGGTGTCGGTCAAAGTGCCGTGGCGCACGGTCTCGATCCCAATCTCAAGTACAACTCGATGACGGATTTCATCCACATCTCGCAAGTCAACTCCGGACCTAACGTGCTGGTAGTGAACACTGCCACGCCGTACAAGTCGGTCAAAGACATTGTTGACTACGCCAAAGCCAACCCGGGCAAGCTGGACTATGGTTTTACCCACGCAGCCTCAGGCCACATGGCGATGGAGTTGTTCAAGCAAACGACGGGTATCAACTTGACCGGAATTTCGTACCGCGGCGGTGGCCCTATGTTGACCGACCTGCTGGGCGGCACCATCCCGATGATGTTCATCAACCAAGATGCAGCATTGCCCTACGTCAGGGCGGGCAAGTTGCGCGCCATTGCAGTGTCGAGCGCGCAACGCAATCCGCTTTATCCCGATGTGCCGACGATTGCGGAGTCTGGATACAAGGGCTATGAAGCGCTGTCGTGGTCGGGCATTTCAGCCATCAAAGGCACACCGCAGCCGATCATTGACAAGCTCGAAGCCGCCATTGCACTAGCGATGAAGTCGGATGCAATCAAGCAACGCATGGCAGCGGTCGGGTTTATCATTCCAGAGCAGGGCTCCAAGCCTTACACCGCCTTTGTGAAGAAGGAAATTGACACGTGGACCCGCGTCATCAAAACCGCTGGCATCAAGCCGGAATAACACTTTAAGTCCGCTCAAACCGTTTAAGCAATTCTCATCACAGGACCCACACAGCGCATGAAAACTCTCCAATCTATCCAAGCCCGCACGGGCGCAGCGCTCGGTGCGCCATTGCTGGCCACGACCTCCCAACAAGTCGACGCGGCAGCGACCGCTGCGGCGCACGCCTTTGAAGGCTGGGCTGCCAGCACGGGTGAAATACGTGGCAACTTGTTGCGCGGTCTGGCCAGCGCGCTGGAAGCCGACCGTGACGGTTTGGTGAGTTTGGCTGACGAAGAAACCGGACTCGGTCCGGTGCGGCTGAACGGTGAGCTGGATCGCACCGCGTTCCAGTTGCGCCGCTTTGCGGACATCGCTGAAAAAGGTCTGGCCTTTGACCGCTTGGACGACCCGGCCGTGGCCGGCCCACCACCTGGCGGGCATCCGGCGATGGTGCGTCAGCGCGTTCCGCTGGGACCCGTCGCTATGTTTTCTGCCAGCAATTTCCCGTTCGCATTTTCTGTCTTGGGTGGCGACACCGCTTCCGCTCTGGCGGCCGGTTGTCCGGTTGTGATCAAGGCGCATTCAGGCCATTTGCTGTTGTCGAACCGGGTCTTCGGTTTGGTGCGAGCGGTGCTGAGCGCACAGAAGTTGCCGGCTGGTCTGATTGGGTTTATTCAAGGTGGTGGCACTGACGTCGGTGTGCGTTTGGTGCAGCACCCGGCGATGGCGGCAGGTGCCTTCACCGGCTCGACGCGCGGTGGCGCAGCGCTGCAGGCGGTGGCCAACGCACGACCACGGCCAATTCCGTTTTATGGCGAACTCGGCTCGATCAACCCGGTGGTGGCAATGCCTGCCTTACTGGCTGAAAAAGGCCCTGAACTCGCCACGCTCATGGCGGGCTCAATCAGTTTGGGTTGCGGTCAGTTTTGCACCAGCCCGGGCGTGATCGTCTTGATCAAGGACGCCGCTTCCGATGCGTTCGTGTCCTACCTGACCACCGCATTGGCCGCCCAAAGTCCGCACGCCATGTTGACGCCAGGCATGCGCCAAGCCTTTGAAGCGGGTGTTGCTCACATGCTGGCGGCAGGTGCCAAGCCTTTGCTACACGAAGCCGGCAAGCCAGAGGCACCGCGGCCTTTTTTGGCCGAGGTGGATGCGCCTAACTTCATCGCCAAGGCTGAATTGCGGGAGGAGTTATTTGGCCCGTCCAGTCTGATCGTGCGCGCTGCTTCAGTGCGCGAAGCGATTGAGGTGCTGAGCGCCGTGGGTGGCAGCCTGACCGTGACGCTGTGGGGTGTTGACGCGCCGACGGCGGACAACCAAGCCTTGGTGCGTGCAGCCATGGCGATTGCCGGTCGGGTTCTGTTCACCGGCGTGCCAACGGGTGTGGCGGTTACTGCCGCGCAGCAGCACGGTGGCCCATGGCCTTCATCGACCCAGCCGATGACAACTTCAGTCGGTGATGCGGCGATGGAGCGCTTTTTGCGTCCCGTGGCTTTGCAGGATGCGCCCGCTTGGCTGTTGGCGCGCAACGGCCGACCTTGCTGATCTAACAGTCCAAGGCGCACCTATTGGTGTTGCCACGGGGACTGCTTGGTCTCGTCTTTTTAATCTCTGGCGTTGGAAATCGGTATGCATGATTTTGTTTTTGCGCCTGAGGCTGTCTGCGCATTGGCGGTGGATGGTGTGGCGAGCCGTTTT
>CANFZL010000144.1 GCA_947451205.1 Comamonadaceae bacterium | reverse complement strand
CTGGACATGCGCGTCCAGAAAGCCACGCAGCCGTTCTAGGCTGATGGGCTTCGGCAAAAACAGAACTTCTGGCGGAAGGCCGCCGCGTTGTTGAATCTCACTTTCACTCAAGCCTGACATGACGATGGTTGAAATGGCCTGATATTCCGAGCGGCTGAACACCATGTTGAGCAGCCGGAAGCCATCAAAAGGTTCCATGTTCAGGTCGGTGATGAGAATGCGTGGGCGCACGCGCTCAAGTTGCAAAACTGCATCCAGTCCGTCAACAGCGACGGTGCATTTGATATCGGGGTAGTGGGTTTCAAATAGAGCGACTAGGAGGCTGGAGGTGGGCTCATCGTCCTCGACTATCAAAGCGTGAATCTGTTCTTGATCCGTATGCAGGTCAGTCAAGTGGTGTAGGCTGCCCGGCTGTGCAGAAGCCAGGCGCAACATAGCTTTGTGTCCCATTTTCTGGTTCAGCGCTTCAATGGAACTGCGCAAGATGCGCCTATGCCCACCATTGGTCTTGACTGCCGGGAGCTTGCCGGAATCAACCAGCTTCTGGATTGACGTGCGAGACAGTCCCAGAATTTTCGTGGCTTCACCAATACCAACAAAGTCCATAGTCATTATTTTCTTTCTTGACCAGGCGCAGGGGAATCGGCGGCGGGTTCCAGTTTTTGCTGGAAACCCATGTGTGTTGTCTGTTTCTTGCGTGGTCGCTAAGCTGAATAGTATGGATGACTATTCATTATTAAGCAATATATGTAACGGATAGATACAAGTAAAAGAATCCAATTGTTTTAAATTAGTCGAAAGACTGCAGCTTGTCGCCTTGCAGCATGACTCTGTACAAGTAACGGTACTCTTCCGGGTCGTAGTCGGCGTTGGCTTGGTGCATCACGCTGCGGTTGTCCCAAATCACCATGTCGCCGACGCGCCACTGATGGCGGTACTCGTATCGGGGCTGGGTGGCGTGTTGGTAAAGCTCGTCAATCAGCGCAAAGCCTTCATTGGGGCTCATTCCTTCGATACCCTCCATACGGCCGGTGTTCAGGTAAAGCGCCGGCCGGTTACTGATCGGGTGTTGGATGACCAAGGGTTGTAAGGTGTGCGGAATTTTCGCCATGTCTTCAGGGCTCAGCTTGGCAAAGCTGCGCGGGCTTCGACTGCTTTCATGTACATGCTTTGATCGCAGGCGCTGTAGGGTTGTTTTTTGGGTCTCTGACAAATCGTCATAAGCACGCCGTACATCGACAAACTGCGTGTCGCCTCCATAAGTCGGAATTTCGACAGCCATCAGGCTGGTGGCCTTGGGTGGCGCGATGTCGTTAGAGTGGTCAGTGTGATAGTTTTCGCCTCGCACTTGCAGCTTGCCGTTTTTACGCGGTAAGTCCTTGGTCGAGTTACACCCCACCAAAGGGTAGTCAGGGAGAACAAATTTTTTAATTTGCTGCTCCATCAGGCTGCCAAAAATTTCGGCGGCTTGCATGAACTGCGGTGGTGTCAGTGATTGGTCCCGAAAAACCAGCACTGCGTGCTCTGCAAACAGTGCATTGAGCTCGGCCCGAGTGACGTCGCTCACCGACTTCGTCAGGTCGACGCCTGCGATCTCAGCGCCGAGAATCTCGTTGATCTTGCATTGGATGATGCTCACGGTGTCGCTTCCTTCATTCGATTTTTATGCCGGTCTCGCGTGCGACTTTGGCCCATTTGGCTGTTTCTTCAGACATGAATTTCTCAAACTCTGCGCGCGACATCGGCATAGGGTCAGCCCCTTCGTTGGCGAAGCGTTTCCTCATGTCTGGCTCCGCCAGTGAGGCATTTGCTTCACGGTTCAATCGGTCGACCACATTTGATGGCGTGCCCGCTGGTGCTAAAAGCCCCCACCAGTTGCTCACTTCGACATCGACGCCTGTTTCTTTGAGCGTCTGTACATCTGGAATCAAATCAACGCGTCGGTGGCCGGCGACGCCGAGAATTTTGATTTTCCCTGCGCGTAAAAATGTTTGCATTTGGATCAGGCTGCCCAAAGACACATGAACGTGTCCGGCTGCTAAATCGATCAAAGCCGGCCCACCCCCTTTGTAATGAACGACGGTCAGATCAGCGCCTGTGCGCAGTTTGAACAACTCAATAGCAAAGTGCTGAAAACTGGCCACACCCGCCGAGCCGAAGAAAACTTTGCCTGGATTTTTCTTAGAGTAGTCGATCAACTCCTTGATGGAGTTCACGGGCAGGCTGGCGGCCACCACAATCACGCTGGGGCCTATACCGAGCATGGCTACGGGCGTGAACGACTTGACCGGGTCGTAGCTGAGCTTCATGACAGAGGCGTTCATCGTGAAGGTCGATGAAATCAGGAGCAAGGTGTTGCCGTCCGGTTCTGAACGAGCGACCACAGAAGAGCCGATTGCGCCGCCAGCGCCCGGCATGTTGTCCACAATCACCGAGCGCTTTAAGCGTGTGCCGAGTTGCTGCGCCATGCTTCGGCCGACGATGTCATTGCTGCCGCCGGGTGCAAACGGCACGATGATGCGTATCGGTTTGCTTTCTTGGGCCAACACCTGACTTGCAGGCAGACTCAAGCCCGTGGCCAGCACGGCACCGAACGCCTTGTTGAACTGTCGGCGATTGCTTAGGATTTTGATGCTCATGAACGGGTCTCCGGGCGCTTTATGGGGTTTTGAAGTCGTACAGTTTTGCCGGGTTGTCGACGAGAATCTTTTTCAGAGTGATGGGGTTGTTGACCCATTCGACCAAGCGGTTCAGGGCCCGGCCATCGTCAACAGGGTTGAAAGGCTCAACCACATCGCGCTGCCGTGACTTGCCCGGTGCGGCACCTGGGTGCGGCCAATCGCTGCCCCATAGCAGGCGATCAGGATTCGCTGCGATCAAGGCTTGTGCCATGGCGGCGACATCTGCGCAATCGGGCGCGTTTGAAATACGATGCGGTGCCGAAAGCTTGACCCAAACTTGGCCTTGGCGAACTCGCTGAAGCAAGACTCCAAAGTGCGCTTGGTCTGGCCCGAGTGCCGCCTGCGCGCGGCAAAAGTGATCTAGCACGACTGGTACAGAGAGCTGATCCAGCACGGACACAAGGGACGCGAACACCGTGAGGTTGGTGTAAACCTGTACATGCCAGCCAATGTCTTTGACACGGTCATGTGCCCACAACAACTGGCGCGTGGCAAGAGTCGGGTCATGGATGCCATCGGTTTCAAGGTTGATACGAACACCGCGCACGCCAGCGTCATGCATTGTTTGCAGCTGCGCATCACTTGTTTTTTTGTCGATCACGGCCACACCGCGACCTCGTTCACCCAAGGCCAGCAGTGCGTCTACCGTGCAACTGTTGTCGCTGCCGTAAGGGCTAGGGTGGACGATGACCACACGTTCTATGCCCAGCTGGTCGTGCAGGCTCAGCATGTCTTCGAGCCTGGCTTGTTCTGGCGTGTACTGCCGGTCAGCTGCCAACGGGTAGCGGTCGGTTGGCCCAAACACATGAGTGTGGCAGTCGCAACTACCGGCCGGCAATGCGGTGTGAGGCGGCTGATGATGAACGCCGTGGATGGCGGTCGAAAGTGTGGTTTGAGTCTGTGGCATGGCGGCTTAGTTTTTTCTGAAAAGAGTGCAGGATGTTGAGGCTTGGCGTGCTGATCAGTTAATGCAGTTCGCCGGCGGACTTCCTTGCAGCACGTCAATGACTTGTTGTGCCACTTGCAAGGCGCTTCTAGCCTGCGTTTCGTGCGTACCGCCAGCAGCATGCGGAGTCGCCACCAAATTTTCCAGCTGCAACAGCGGGTAGTCGGGCGGCGGTGGTTCGATCTCAAAAACATCCAGACCTGCCCCAAACAGATGGCCGCCAGACATTGACTCAAAAAGCGCTTTCTCGTCAATGATCCCGCCGCGCGAGACATTGATCAGGATGGCGTTTTTCTTCATCAGCGCTAATTCAGGCCGGCCAATCATGTGATGGCTTTCGGCGTTTAGCGGCAGGTGCAAGGTCAACACATCAACCTGTGGCAGCATGTCGTGCAGCGAGGCGACGCGGGTGTGCGGCAGATCACTCCAGTGGTCTGCCGGGCTGCGTGGTGCGTAGGTCAGTAACTTGGCGTCAAAAGCGCCCAGCCATTTGCGGGCGACAGATTTTCCGATGTTGCCCATGCCAACGATGCCGACGGTTTTGCCTTGCAGCTCTATGCCTAAATGCTGCGGCCTGATGATCTCGGCTCCCGCGCGCAGCATTCGGTCAAAACGTGACACGCGTCGCGCGACGCTGAGTGCCAGCGCAAACGCCATCTCAGACACGGCTTCGCTGTTCACGCCAGGTGTTCGGCACACCGAAATACCGTGCGTTCGGGCAGCTTCGATGGCGATCGTGTCATATCCAACGCCTTGCTTGCAAATGACCTTGACGTGTTGCGCACGCGCGAGTTGCTCAGGCGTGATCGGCGTCATGCGGACCATCACGCCATCGGCATCTTCGGGCCAGTTATGGATCGCCGGGTCTGGCCAGCAGACCACATCGGCGTGTTGCCGGGCCAGCGCAATGCCGGCTTCATGGAAGGCGTCCAGGATGTAAATTTTGGGGCGAGGTGAAGCGCCAGGCGATGTGCTGAGGGCTTCGATCATTGCTTGGAAATCTTGGCTTTTTCAATCACGTCACGCCACCAAGAGATGTCTTTTTTCAGCAGCGTCGTCATTTGCTCCGGGGTGTTGCCGCGGGCGATCACACCAAGGTCTAGAAACTTCTGGCGGATATCGGGTTGCACGACGGCTGCATTGATTTCGGCGTTGAGTTTATTGATCACATCGCGTGGCGTGCGGGCCGGCACTGCAATCCCGTTCCAACCAACGATCTCGTAGTTAGGCAGGCCACTTTCGGCAATCGTTGGTACATTCGGCAGGCTCGGAAAACGCTGGACTTCGGTCACACCCAACACGCGCATCGTGCCGGCTTTGGCGTGCGGAATGACCGGTGCAATGGTTTCAAAAATCGCTTGCACGTCACCGGCACGCAGCGCGCGAACGACGTCGGCTGAAGTTTTGTAAGGCACGATGGTGGCATCAATGCCAGCCATCGAGCGAAAAACTTCTGCAGCCAAATACTGCGCGCTGCCAACCGAAATAGTGCCAATGAAAATTTGGCCTGGGCTCGCCTTGGCTTGGGCAATCAACCCGCGTGTGTCGGTGATGCTCGACTTGCTGTCGACTGCCAAAGCAAAGCCGAAGGTGCCAATGAGCGAGACCATTTCAAAGTCTTTCACCGGGTCAAAAGGCAGCGACTTAAAGAGCGATGGCGTCATGGCGAAATTGCCTGCCGCGATGAAGTTCAGGGTGTAGCCGTCGGGTGTGGATTGCTGCGCTACTTGCGAGGCCACAATGCCGCCCGCGCTGGGGCGGTTGTCGATGACAAACGGCTGGCCCGTTTTTTCAAGAAGTTTTTGCGCCACCAGACGCACGGTCAAATCGCCTGTGCCACCAGGGCCATAGCCAACCATGACCTTGACGGGCCGGTTGGGATAAGCCTCGGCTGCGCTTTGGGCGTGGCTCCCGCTGCTCGCCATCAACCCCAGCGCGAGCGCCCAGACGCATGCCCAGGCTTTTTGATTTGTCTCGTTGAATATTTTTTTCATGGAACTCATGTCTTCGTTAGCAGGCCAAGAATCACGTGGCTGTAACAGTCAGGTGTCAAACATCGAACGGCGGGAAGCCGGAAGAACCGGCCTCTGCCCGCAGCAGGCGAATCATCGCCGGCCATTCAAGTTCGCCATACGGACGACGCGTGCCGGGTTGGTAAAGGTGCGCCGTGTGCTGCAACACTTCTTCGGTTGGAAGGGTCAGGCCGGTGCCGGCAGCCATGGCGTCAACCTGCGCACGGCAAGACATTTCAAGCTGGTAAATCGTGTTGAAAGCCTGCGCCACGCTGGGTCCGCAGGTCAATAAACCGTGGTTGCGCAAAATCATGGCCGTGTGAGGACCGAGGTCTTTCACCAACCGCACTCGCTCATCAAGGTCGATGGCTGGACCTTCAAAGTCGTGATAACCCAAGTGGTTGTGAAATCGAATCGAAGTCTGTGTCATCGGTAGCAGCCCACACGCCATGCTGGCCACCGCCATGCCGGCACGGCTGTGGGTGTGAATCACGCAGTGCACATCGGGGCGCGCCTCATGAATGGCCCCGTGAATCACGTAACCCGATTTGTTGATGCCGTAGTCGGTGTCAGGCTTAGACAAAATATTACCCGCCAAATCGATTTTGGCCAGACTCGATGCTGTGATTTCTTTGTAAAGTAGGCCGTACAAATTGATCAACAAATGATCGGTGCCAGGGATACTGGCCGTGATGTGGTTGTAAATCAGGTCGGTCATGCCGAACTTGTCGACCAGCCGGTAGCAGGCCGCCAACTCGACCCGTGTAGCCCACTCTTCAGGGCTGACGTCGTCGCGAACACACTTGAAATCGGTGGCGTAATTGGGCATGTGATGGCTCTAAAAATGTGGGCCGTGGTGACGGCGGGCAGCGATTGAAAGCGCCGGGTTGAAAGGTTTCTAATTTTTCGAAAAACCCGCGGATCTTACGGCGAAATAGATCAGCAGCCAATGCGGCTTACGCTGGTTGACATTCAAAAAATAACAGAAAACGTATTTTCCATTTCACGATCAGTGTCACTTCATGGCCTGAATCAGCAGGTCATAAAAGTAGCGTGCGGCCGCTGTCAATTCACGGCCTCTGCGCTTGATCAGTCCCAGCGTGCGGGCCACATCTGGCTCGTGCAGCGGAATGCTGACCAAGGTCGGATGTCCCTGCCTTGGCATCGCTAAGCGTGGCACCACGCCAACCCCCAAACCAGCCTCGATCAGGCTGACCATGGCGGGCACGTGGTGAACTTCGCAGAACCAGCGCGGATGCGACTTGCTCTGGGCCAGCGCCAAGTCAATCAGCAGCCGGTTGCCGCTGCCTTGCGCCAGCGTGATGTAGCTGTGCTCACCCAGTTCGTCCCAGCGTATTTTTTTCCTTTTGGCCAGCGGATGGTCTTTGGTGCAAGCGACCACAAACGGGTCTTGCAGCACCGGCTCGAACTCAATGTCGGCTTCTTG
>CANFZL010000143.1 GCA_947451205.1 Comamonadaceae bacterium | reverse complement strand
ATTCCGCCTTGGTTCGGTCGCTTGAGTTGATGGCGAACCACCAAATCGCCGAAGGCTGAGTCAGCTGACACCGACTCAGCGCGTTTTCACATACCGCCGTAGTTGGGTCCGCCGCCACCCTCAGGCGTGACCCAGACGATGTTTTGCGTCGGGTCTTTGATGTCGCAAGTTTTGCAGTGCACGCAGTTTTGCGCATTGATCTGCAACCGGTCGGTGTTGTCCGGGTTCTTCACGTATTCGTAAACACCCGCCGGACAATAACGGCTTTCAGGGCCGGCGTAGAGGGCCAAGTTGACGTTCACAGGCACGCTGGCATCTTTCAGTGTCAGGTGCGCGGGTTGCTGCTCTTCGTGGTTGGTGTTCGAGACAAACACCGAACTCAAGCGGTCGAAGGTGATCTTGTTGTCTGGCTTCGGGTAGACGATCGGTTGGCACTCCGCCGCTGGTTTCAGCATGCGGTGGTCGGGCTGAGTGCGGTGAATCGTCCAAGGTGGGCTCTGAATCCCCAGACGCGGCAGCAACCACTGCTCTATGCCGGTCATGAACGAGCCCATGTACAAACCCTTTTTGAACCAGGCCTTGAAGTTGCGGGACTGCATCAGTTCTTTGGCCAGCCAGCTTTTCGAGTAAGCCGCAGGGTAGGCGCTGAGCTCGTCATGTTGGCGACCATTCGTCACCGCGGCATAGGCGGCTTCTGCTGCCAGCATGCCGGTTTTGATGGCGGCGTGACTGCCTTTGATGCGAGCAGCGTTGAGGTAACCGGCTTCGCAGCCGACCAAGGCACCGCCAGGGAACACCGTCTTTGGCAGACTCAAAGCACCGCCGGCCGTGATGGCGCGCGCACCGTAGCTGATGCGCTTGCCGCCTTCGAGGTATTGGCGAATCGCTGGGTGTGTTTTCCAGCGCTGCATTTCTTCAAAGGGGCTGAGGTACGGGTTGCTGTAGTCCAGCCCGGTGACCAGTCCAAGCGTGACCTTGTTGTCCTCCAAGTGGTACATGAAGCCGCCGCCATAAGTGTCTGATTGCATTGGCCAACCGGCGGTGTGCACCACCAAACCGGCTTTGTGTTTAGCCGGGTCAATCTCCCACAGTTCTTTGATGCCCAGCGCGTAGGCTTGCGGGTCTTTGCCGGCGTCCAGCTTGAAGCGGCTGATCAACTGGCGACCCAAGTGGCCGCGCGCGCCTTCGGCAAACACCGTGTACTTGCCGAGCAGTTCCATGCCGAGCTGGAAGTTCTCGCCGGGCTCGCCGGTTTTGCTGACGCCCAGATTACCGGTGGCCACGCCTTTGACCGAGCCGTCTTCGTTGTACAGCACTTCAGCGGCCGCAAAACCGGGGAATATTTCAACGCCTAGGTTTTCAGCTTGCTGCGCCATCCAGCGCACCACATTGCCCAAGCTGACGATGTAGTTGCCTTCGTTGTGCATGCAGTCGGGAACTAAGAAACCCGGCGTTTTGGTGGCGCCTTGCTCGCTTAAAAACAGCACTTCGTCAGCCGTCACGGGCTGGTTCAGGGGCGCGCCCAGCGCTTTCCAGTCGGGGATTAATTCAGTCAAAGCTTTCGGGTCCATCACCGCGCCCGAAAGAATATGCGCGCCCGGCTCGGAGCCTTTTTCCAGCACCACGACAGAAATCTCTGTGCCTTTTTCTGCCGCCAGTTGTTTCAGGCGAATCGCCGTGGCCAAGCCGCCGGGACCACCGCCGACCACCACCACGTCGTAGTCCATGGCTTCACGGGGGCCGAATTGGGCCAGGATGTCTTCGTTGTTCATGCGGTGGGGGCTCCGTGATAATTGAGTTGCAGCGGTGTTGGCTGGCTGCTTAGGTGAGGCGTCACTTGCGGCGACCCAAGAATTTTATTATGCCGCCGCACAGGTGTGGACGAGGTCTGTCACCCTGCTATCAATGAAGGTACACATGAAGATCGAGATTCCTGAGATAAAAAAGCGGGTCTATGACATGCACATCCCCATACGTTGGGGCGACATGGATGCGATGGGTCACCTGAACAACGGTTCCTACTTCCGCTATATGGAGACCATCCGCATTGACTGGATGCGCAGCATAGGTGGCATGCCCGACCCCAAAGGTGAGGGGCCAGTTATCGTCAATGCGTTTTGTAATTTCTACAAGCAACTCGAGTACCCGGGTGACGTGCTGGTCAAGATGTACGTGAGCGACCCGGCGAGAACCACTTTTGAAACCTGGGTCACGATGGAGCGGGTCGACCAGCCCGGTGTGATTTATGCAGCGGGTGGAGCGACCACTATTTGGGTCGATTTCCCGGCGCAAAAAGCCAAGACCTTGCCTGACCACATTCGCGCAATGATCTCAGGTGGTGGCTGAGCTGGCTGAGAAACGGCCACGCAGGTAGGCCACAATTTTGTCGGAATCGTAAAGCCACTGGCTGCTGCCGGTGGCGTCTGTGATTCTCAAACAAGGTACTTTGGCGAGCCCACCGCCTTGCCGCAGCGCCTCCCGGTTGCTGCCCTCTGCTTGCGCGTCAAGGTGCTGAATCGGTAGCGACAAGCGGCGCATTTCTTGCCGAACTTTCATGCAAAAAGGGCAGGTCTTGTAGTGGTAAAGCACCAAGCTTTCGCACTGCTTGTCGACGATGTCTTGCGCTGCCTGTGCGCGCACCAGACCGGCGGGCCGACTCAAACGTTCTTTGAGCAAGATGACTGGGCCGAGGACCACGCGCAAGGTTTTAAAAAAAGAGCGGATTAAAAATTTCATGCGTGATGTTAATCGGAAGATTTTTGAAACCGGACTGGTACGCAGTCATGGACTGCCGTGCTGCGCTCGCAAAGACGAAAAATCTGCCGTTATGCTGGCGACTTCACACTTTTCAAACCGGAGCTTTCAGCATGACCGCCAGCAACAGCAACAACTTTGACAAAGGCCTGATCACCCGCAAAAAGGTGATGGGCGAAGATTTCGTGGCCAGAGCGTTGGGCGGGGCAACTGATTTCACGCAGCCGATTCAAGAGCACATCACGGCCAAAGCCTGGGGTGATGTCTGGCAGCGGCCGGGCTTAGACCTCAAAACCCGCAGCTTAATCACCGTTGCCATGCTGACGGCCATGGGCAAGCAGCACGAGCTGAAAGGCCATGTACGCGGCGCACTCAACAACGGTGTGACACCTGCCGAACTTCAGGAAGTCTTGCTACAAGCCGCCGTGTATTGCGGTGTGCCCGCGTCAGTTGAGGCATTTCGCACGGCGGCTGAAGTGGTCGACGGACCTAGGAGCTGACCGCTTAGCTTGCCAACAATTTGTGCACCAAATCCGCAGTGGTTGACGCTTTGTATTTACGCATCAGTCGGGCCCTATAAACCTCCACCGTGCGGTGGCTGATGGCCAGGGCGCGACCAATTTCTTTCGAGGTCAGGCCGCCCATCAGGTGCGCGGCTACTTCGCGTTCGCGTGCGGTGAGCTCAGCTGTGACCGGGCGCCGTGAACTCAGGTCTTCAAAAGTCCAGATACCGGCCGCGTGCGGAGCGTCGCGGTTGAGCGTTCTGCCCGTCACGTGGCACCAAAAGGTCTCGTCTTTGAAGCGGCCCCCGACGCGCTTCATGATGCGGTCGTCTGCATACACCCCGTTGGCATTCAAGATCGGCGTCAATCGCGCGCCGATGCGCTCGTACTCAGCTGCGCTGGGGTAAAGCGCTTTGAAAGACTGGCCCACCAACTCCTCGCGCGCAGCACCAAACATGTCACAAACGTGCTGATTGCAGTCGACGATGGTGCGGTTTCGCGACAACACCAAGCCCACGGGTGCCAAGTCAAAAGCCAGTTGGTAATCCACGTCCATGGGGCAAACCTTTAGGGAAAACTACGTAATGCGTTACGTAGTATCGTAATGGCTCTGCTGTGCAGCTGATTCACGGTTTAGCAGCCTCAACTGGAGACACTTTTGAATAAAATATTTCCCTCGGCTGAAGCGGCCATCCAGGACGTCGTCAAGGACGGCCTGCTTTTGGCCGTCGGTGGTTTTGGTCTGTGCGGCATACCTGAGGCGCTGATCGAGGCGCTCAAACAAAGCCAAGTCAAAAACCTCACCGTGATTTCCAACAACGCCGGTGTTGATGGCTTTGGCCTCGGCAAATTGTTAGAGACGCGGCAGATTAAAAAAATGATATCAAGTTACGTCGGCGAGAACAAAGAGTTTGAGCGCCAGTACCTCGCCGGCGAGCTGGAGTTGGAGTTCACACCGCAAGGCACGTTAGCTGAAAAGCTGCGCGCTGGCGGTGCGGGTATTCCTGCTTTTTTCACCAAAACCGGCGTCGGTACCTTGGTCGCTGAAGGCAAAGAAGTACGCGAGTTTGATGGCGAGAACTACATCATGGAGCGCTCCTTGATTCCTGATGTCTCATTTGTCAAAGCGCATACAGCCGACAAGTCAGGCAACTTGCGCTTTCGATTGACGGCCCGGAACTTCAATCCTGCGGTCGCCATGGCAGGTAAGTTGTGCATTGTCGAGGTTGAGGAAATTGTGGAGTTGGGCGAACTCGCTCCCGACGACATTCATTTGGCCGGCATTTACGTGCACCGCATCGTGCTCAATGCGAACCCTGAAAAGCGCATTGAAAAACGCACGGTGACAGCACCTACCAACAACCCAACAGGAGCCTGACATGGCGTGGAACCAGGACCAAATGGCCGCCCGTGCGGCCCAAGAACTCGAAGACGGTTTTTATGTCAACCTCGGCATCGGCATTCCGACGCTGGTGGCTAACTTTGTGTCCAAAGACATCGAAGTTTGGCTGCAGTCTGAAAATGGCATGCTCGGCATTGGTGCTTTCCCGACTGAAGATCAGGTCGATGCTGACTTGATCAACGCAGGTAAGCAAACTGTCACCACCATTCCAGGCTCGTCCATCTTCGGCACGCAAGACAGCTTTGCGATGATCCGTGGCGGCAAGATCAACCTGTCCATCCTCGGCGCGATGCAGGTCAGCGAGCAGGGCGACTTGGCCAACTGGATGATCCCCGGCAAGATGGTCAAAGGCATGGGCGGCGCGATGGATTTGGTGGCCGGCGTCAAGCGCGTGATCGTCTTGATGGAACACGTTGCCAAAAAGAAAGACGGCACGGAGGACATGAAGATACTGACCCAATGCACTTTGCCACTGACTGGTGTTGGTGTGGTTGACCGCATCATCACTGATTTGGCCGTCATGGATGTCACACCGCAAGGTTTGAAAGTGATTGAGATGGCGCCCGGAGTGACGCTAGAGTTGCTGCAGTCGAAGACGGGTGTGAGCCTGATTTGAGTATTGAGCCGCCATCTGAAAAAGGCCCGAAAGGGCCTTTTTTTTTGGATCTGTAATCCGGTCAAGCCAACGACACAGGGTTTTCCCTTGGTCGATCTAAATCCCTTGACTTGTTAGTTTCAGTCCTTGATAATTTTTAACTTGTCAGACAACTCATGACTGACGTGAAATGAACGCACTGAGCCGTAAAAACTGGGAATGACTCACATGACGACATCGAAGAGCCACCAAAAGCTATTGTTGACCGGCGCCGCAGGTGGCTTGGGTCAAGCATTGCGAGAGCGACTTAAGGCTAATTGCGATGTCTTGCGTTTGTCTGACCGTGTTGAATTTGGCGTGGCGGGGCAAAACGAAGAGGTCGTTTTGGCAGATTTGGCCGATGGCGACGCCGTCAATACCATGGTGGCTGGCGTTGACGCCATTATTCACTTGGGTGGCGTGTCAGTTGAAGGGCCCTTCGAGCCCATCATGCAGGCCAATATTCTGGGCGTTTATCACTTGTATGAGGCGGCACGCAAACACGGCGTCAAGCGTGTGGTGTTTGCCAGCTCTAACCATGTGACGGGGTTTTATCGCCAAAGCGAAACCATTAACGCCGACCAGCCTGCGCGTCCCGATGGTTTTTATGGCGTCAGCAAAGCCTTTGGCGAAGACCTGTCGCGCTTTTACTTTGACCGTTATGGCATTGAGACCGCCTGCGTGCGCATTGGCTCTTCTTTTGCGGAGCCGCGGGACCGCCGCATGCTGGCCAGCTGGTTGAGCTTTGATGACCTGCACCGCCTGATCACGGCTTGTCTGACAACGCCTGTGCTGGGTCACTCCATTATTTTTGGTATGTCTAACAACGCGGTGACTTGGTGGGACAACAGCAAAGCCCGCCATGTGGGCTACGTGCCCAAAGACAGCTCCGACGTGTTCAAGGACGCGGTCTATGCACGCACATCCGCGCCTGATTTGTACGATCCCGCCGTGCAGTTTCAGGGCGGTGGTTTTGTCAAAGCCGGCCCGTTTCAGTGACTCTTCTCAGTGACGCCGATCAGGTGACACCATGAGCACGCAGACTCCCAGCATCTTGACCAGCTCGCGCGACCGCGTGGGTGAGTGCCCGGTGTGGTCTGTAGCAGAGCAAGCCCTGTATTGGGTCGATATCGAGGGCTGCCGCATTCACCGGTTTGACTGGGCGACGCAGGCGCAGCAAACCTGGCGCACGCCGGAGCGGGTGGGTTGCATGGCATTGACCAGCCGCACGAGTGAGCTACAAACGCTGGTCGCGGCGATGGAAACTGGCATTTTTCTGCTCAAGCTAGGGTCGGGAGGCGGCGTCGATGCGACGCTGCTGGCCGGCGTCAAACATCCCATGCCCAACATGCGTTTCAACGATGGCCGTTGTGACGCCCAAGGTCGTTTTTGGGTCAGCACCATGTGCATGGACATGTCACTGGCGGCACCGGTGGGTGCGGTTTATTGCTTTGACGAGGCTGGTTTGAATCAGCTCCAAATAAGCGGTCTTGTGACGCCGAACGGCATGGGCTTCAGCCCTGACGGCGGTTCTTACTACCTGTCTGACTCTCATCCTTCAATTCAAAAAATTTGGGTGTTCGATCGCGACGCGACAACCGGGGCGCTGTCCCGTCAGCGCCTGTTCGTCGACATGCTTTCTTTGCCGGGTCGCCCTGATGGCGCGGCAGTTGATGCGACTGGCTGCTATTGGATTTGTGCCAACGACGCGGGCTTGGTGCATCAGTTCTCTCCGCAAGGCGAGTTGCTTCAATCCGTCAGCGTCCCTGTGTCTAAGCCGGCCATGTGTGCTTTTGGTGGTCCGAACTTAGACGTGCTTTTTGTGACCT
>CANFZL010000142.1 GCA_947451205.1 Comamonadaceae bacterium | reverse complement strand
TTCCCGCAGCTTTTGAACGCGCAGTCCAAGCCGGCACTGGCGCTCTCATCGAGCTGCGCACCGATCCAGAAGGCATCACTCCGCGCACCACGCTGTCGGCACTGCGCCAACGTGCTTTGACTCAACTTGCGGATTCTTGAACCAAGCGGATAAGTTTGTCGCGTGCGGTGCTTGTCAGTGGCCATGCGCCGGGTGGCCTGACTCGGCCGCAATCGTTCAATTGCAATGCCGTCTTCACGACGGTGACATTCGTGCCGTTTCGTTCTTCCGTTCTAAGTTCTTCGAATTCAGCTGTGGCGTGCACTATTCGCCGCCAAATGTGGACACCAACTTCTACTGCTCGATCAATGACGGGTTGGAGTCGAGGCGGAACGGCATCGTCAATGTCGTAGAGCGGCTCATAGAGCGCGCCAGCGAACGCATGCGCAACATGCGTCCGTAGTTGGCTCAACACTAGGCTTTTAATCCGGTTTCGTTTTGATATTGGCAAAGCGTGCTGTTGACATAACGTTCCCGATACTCCACCACTTTATCCCCGAAGGTGAATGCCGTGCGTTCAATTTTCAGAACGGGCTGACTCGCAGAAATCTTCAAGCCATTGACTACAAAAGTGGGGGGTAATGATGCCCCGACCTGCTCGCGGATGCGCACCACCGTGGTGTTGAACCCAGCCTGATACAGCCCATAGATCGAGCCAGGTCGGCTAAGGAAACTGTCTTTATCCAAACCCGGGAACCGGTCGCGGGATACCCAAATTCGATCTAGCATGGCGGGTGCATCGTCACACAATCTCAAGTTGTCAACTCTGATCAGAGTTTTACCCTTGGACAGGTTGAGCTTCTTGGCTAAAGCTTCGTCAGCACCGATCTCTTTAAAGCTGAGCAAGCGTGAGGTAGGTGTGACACGAAGCCCTGACCCATTCACAAAGTTAAAGTACGCGTCAAAAACATGCGCATCGGTATGAATGGCGACGGTTGTCCCAATCCCCGCGCGGCGAAGCAGCACCCTTTCGGAAACCAATTCCTCCACGGCTTTTCTCACTGTTCCAACGCTCACTGAAAAAAGTGAACCGAGTTCTTTCTCTGTAGGGATCCGACTGCCAGCCGCCCATTCACCAGTTTGCAATTTTTGAAGAATGCTACTGCGGACAACGTCGTAAAGGGGCTGTTCTTGGGGTTTAAAGCTTGTCATGATGTTTGTCCATGGAATCATTTTAGAGACTAAAAATCAACTTTTATCCTTGACGCGATTTCAATCATATGTATGATTCATATAAATCAGAGGCGGCTCTGTTTTTATAACCAATAGGATTTCTATGGCCAACTTCATCAAGCACATTGCGCTCCGAGTCAACGACGTTGAAAAAACCAGTCATTTTTACGAGACTGTTTTCGGCTACAAACATGTCAACACCGTGCGCCGAAAAGGTAAAGTCGGCGACCATATTTCACGGCATCTGACGGATGGGTACATGGATCTGACACTGATTCACTATGAGTCTGCAGATGCTGACGAGGCTGATTTCGCAGGCCCCGC
Source organism: Comamonadaceae bacterium (assembly GCA_947451205.1). Classification (GTDB taxonomy): domain Bacteria; phylum Pseudomonadota; class Gammaproteobacteria; order Burkholderiales; family Burkholderiaceae_C; genus Polaromonas. Next base: position 5,588 of record CANFZL010000142.1, on the reverse strand, counting down.
TCCGTGCATTCACCATATTGGAATGGAAGTGCCAGACTTGCCGGCCTTTATTGAGCAGATCAAGGCCAGCGGTGGCGAAATTTTGACGGCCCCTGGCCATCTGCCGGTCAAGTTCCGTCCACCTGGTGGTCCGGTTGCCGAAGTCGTTCCGATGGAGCGCTGGGAGGCTAAAACCTTGGCTGCAGGTGTTCATGGCGAAGTGTTGGCCTGATTTCGAGCCGCTGCCATGCCCACCCGCACGATGCTCGATGCGTCCCGGCGCAAATGTCTCTCAAGGGGCTGGCAGCTGCTTGTCGGAAGAGTTGGCGTTTGGCTTCTGCCGGAAGGCGTCAACGCCGCTGTAACCTGGCCCAGTTCCAAACCCATCAAGCTGATTGTTCCTGCGCAACCTGGTGGTGGCTTGGATCTGGTGGCTCGTACCACCGCTGATCGACTGTCGCGTGCAATGGGCACGCCATGGGTGGTTGAAAACATCGGCGGCGGTGGCGGCACCATTGCTTGCATCACCACGGCCCGCGCACCCGCCGATGGGCAAACGTTCATGATCGTGAACATCAGCACTCACGGCACGAACCCTGCTGTTCGAAAACTTCCCTACGAAGCATTGAAAGACTTTACCCATATCGGCATGGTTGGTGGCTCGCCGAATGTGCTTGTCGCTGGGCCCGGGCTGGCCCATGTCAATACGGTGGATGAGTTGATCAGCAGTCTGAAGAAAAAAGCCGGTGATGCTGCTTATGGCTCCGCCGGTCCGGGGACGTCATCTCACTTGGTGATGGAGCAGTTCAAACTTGTGACTGGCATTGAGCTCACCCATGTGCCTTATCGCGGTATTGGCCCCGCATTGGTTGATTTTATGGCGGGCCGTACCGACGTGCTGTTCCCTGGGTTAACAGCGGTGTTGCAGCACCTCAAGTCTCCTAAGCTAAAACCCTTGGCGGTGACCTCTGCATCGCGTCATCCCTTGTTGCCGAATGTGCCTACTTTTGCGGAGATTGGGCTTAAAGAGTTTTCCAGTTTGCAGTGGTATGGTTTGTCCGGACCGGCGCGTTTACCAGAGGACATTGTCAAACTGCTGAACGCCCAACTCAACCGCGTCCTACTCGAGCCCGAAGTGATTGCAAAATTTGAAGCTGAAGCGCTGGCGGTGATGCCCATGACTTCACCGCAGTTCACCTCTTACATCAAAGAAGACATCACGCGATGGACAAAAGTTGTCAAGGATAGAAAAATATCTGTTGATGCAAGCTAGTGGTTTGAAGCATGCTGAGAGCAGATCAGGTCACTGAGTTGGTGTCGATGCTAGGCAGTGCTACCATGCTCTGAAATTGGTTTCGGAAAATATAAAGAGCGTGCCTATTTGCCGATGTACAGTCAAACACCTTCATCACTCAACGCCCTCCCAGTTGCCACTGCGCGCGCAACTATCGCTGATGTAGCGCGCGAGGCGGGGGTTTCTAAGGCGACCGTTTCTAGGTTTTTGAACCACCGGGAAACGCTTCTTACCAAGGACATTGCGACACGTGTGGAGCTGGCTATTGCAGCCCTGTCCTACAGCCCAAGTCCTATGGCGCAGGCCTTGAAGCGTGGACGCTCACGGCTGATCGGTTTGGTTGTGGCGGACGTCACCAACCCCTTTTCAGTGGCGGTGCTGCGAGGCGCCGAAAAAGCCTGTCAAGAGTCTGGCTATCTGCTGATGCTGTTCAATCTGGGCAATGACAGCCGGCGTGAAAGCGATGCCATTGCGGCCCTCTCTGCCTACCAGGTGGACGGTTTCATTTTAAATACGTTGGGACGTGATGCCAAAGCCGCTGCCCAAGCTGCGCTTCACGGCAAGCCGGTCGTGCTGGTGGATCGTCGTCACCAAGGCATGCAGGCGGATTTCGTGTCGTTGGACAATGCTGGCGCTGTCCGCTTAGTGGCCAGTCACTTGGTGGAGGGCGGCTACCGTGAGTTGCTTTTTATCTCGGAGCCGATCAAAAACATCAGCTCGCGGGAAGAGCGCGAAGCGGCTTTTCGTAGCTTTATCAGTGAATCAGCGCCTAGCGCGCCGGGCCTGCAAGGTCGTACCTTTGAAAATACCGTCAACGACACGCAAGCCTTAGACAAGGCTTTGCGCGATTTGCGTCTGCGTGCTGGCAAGCGCTTGGCAGCGGTGGTCTCCAGCAACGCGGTGATGACCTTGCGCGTGGTGGCCGCCATGGCGCGCCTTGGCTGGCAATTCGGTGTCGATGTGGGTTTTGTAGGTTTTGATGACACCGAGTGGTCGCCGTATATCGGGCCGGGCCTGAGCACCATCGTGCAGCCGACCGATGAGTTGGGCCGGATTGCGGCGGGTTGCCTCATTGAACGGCTGAAGGGCGCGGCACTTCCACCGCGACAGATATTGTTGTCAGGCCGCTTGGTGGTACGCGGGTCGTCGGTTCACAACGTGGCCTAGTTCGTACAGGGTTTTCCATAATTACGAGGCCCAACCGGACACTTTTATAATCAGACTGAAATCGGTTTCAGTCTAATTGTCAGTTCACCTTTTGTGCCTTATCTGGCAAATGCACCCGTTCATGAACTATTCATTTCAATTTGAAGCCGTCTTTGCCGCTTGGCCGCAACTCGTCAAAGGCACGCTCAACACCATTGAGTTGTCTATGCTGTCGATGGTGTTCGGGTTGATGGTGGCGATCGTCTGTGCTTGGGGCAAGACCGCCGGACCGCGTCCGCTGCGCTGGGTCATCAATGTCTACATCGAGCTGATTCGCAACACGCCATTTTTAGTGCAACTGTTCTTCTTCTTTTTTGCACTGCCTGCCTTGGGCCTGCGCTGGACGGCTTACACCGCGGCACTGGTTGCTATGGTGGTGAACTTGGGGGCGTATGCGACCGAAATCATCCGCGCCGGGATTGAGTCCATTCCGAAAGGGCAGATTGAAGCCGGCTTGGCGCTCAACCTGAAACGGCACGAGATCTTTCGCTTTGTGATTTTGAAACCGGCGCTGCGCACGGTTTATCCGGCGCTGACCAGCCAGTTCATTTTGCTGATGCTGAGCTCTGCCGTGGTGTCTGCTATCTCTGCCAATGACTTGACCTCCGTCGCGGCCAATTTGCAGTCGCAGACCTTTCGCAGCTTTGAGATTTACATCGTTGTGGCCGGGATCTACCTGCTGCTGGCGCTGTCGTTTTCTGCATTGTTCCGGGTGATTTACCGGCTGGCCCTCAACTACCCGGCAGGTCGCTGATGCGTACGTTTGGCTTTTCTGAATTATTGTTCATTCTGGAGGCTGCCAAGTGGACGGTGGCACTGTCGATGATGGCCTTCATCGGTGGCGCCATCGGTGGCTTGATCATTGCGCTCAGCCGGACTTCTCACAATGGTTTTGCGCGCCTGTTGTCGGGCGCCTTCATTCAAATTTTTCAGGGCACTCCCTTGCTGTTGCAGCTCTTTCTGGTGTTCTTTGGCGCACCAATATTGGGGATTGACGTCAACCTTTGGGTGGCGGCGGGTGCGGCCCTGATCCTTAACAGCAGTGCTTTCTTGGGTGAGATCTGGCGTGGCTGTATTCAGGCGATTCCTGGCGGGCAATGGGAGGCTGCGCATGCACTCAGCTTGCCGTACCTGTCGCGGATGCGTGATGTGGTCTTGCCGCAAGCCTTCAAGATTGCACTGGCGCCGACGGTCGGCTACATGGTGCAAATCATCAAGGGCACGTCGTTGGCCGCCATCATTGGCTTCGTCGAAATCACCCGCGCCGGGCAGATCATCAACAACGCCACCTTTCAGCCGCTGATCGTCTTCAGTGTGGTGGCTGCCATTTATTTTGTGTTGTGTTGGCCGTTGTCTTTGCTGGCCGCTCGCATAGAACGCCGTCAAGCAGCAGCGCTTTCTCGTTGAACTACGTCTATTTCCCTTCCTCATTTTCGACCACTACAAACGGAGACTTCACCATGATCAAGCTTATGCAACGCCGCCTTTTCACGGGCACCGCCCTGGCACTGGGCCTCAGCGCGACCCTGTCTGCCTGGGTCCCGGCGGCCAGCGCGCAGACTGTCGCTGACATCAAGAAAAAAGGCGAACTGACGATTGGCATGCTGGTGGACTTTCCACCTTACGGCACCATGAACAGCAGCAACCAGCCCGACGGCTATGACGCTGACGTGGCGCGCTTGATGGCCAAAGACCTCGGCGTGAAGCTCAATCTGCTTCCCGTGACCGGCCCCAACCGCATCCCTTTCTTGTTGACCAACAAGGTTGACTTGCTGGTCGCCTCGCTGGCGGTCACACCTGAGCGCGCCAAGCAGGTGCAGTTCTCCAAGCCTTATGCGGCGGCCAGCATCGTGCTGTACGGTGACAAAAAAGCCAACATCAAGGCAGCCGCTGACCTCAAAGGCAAACGCGTGGGGGTTGCCCGCGCCAGTACGCAAGACGTCGCCCTGACCGCTGTCGCCCCAGAAGGCACCGAGATCCGCCGCTTTGACGACGATGCTTCGGCCATGCAAGCCTTGATGTCGGGTCAGGTCGATGCCATTGGTTGCTCAACCACCGTGGCCGCGCAAATCGACAAACGCGCACCCGCCAACACCTACGAAAACAAGTTCTTGTTGCGCCAGCAAGTCATGGCTGTGGCCATGCGCCCCGGCCAAGCCGAGCTCCTGAAAACCGTGGACGATTTTGTGGCCCGCAACACGGCCAATGGTGAGCTCAACAAGCTTTACCGCAAATGGCTGGAAACCGACCTGCCAAAAATGCAATAAACAGGTGCTTTCATGACAGACACCATGCAGTCTCCTTCGCCTTCAGCCCCGGACGCCGAACCCATCATCCGCATGGAAGCGGTGGATAAATGGTTCGGCCAGTTTCAGGTACTGACGGGCATCAACTTGAATGTGCGGGCCGGAGAACGCATTGTGGTCTGCGGGCCGTCGGGCTCGGGCAAGTCGACCCTGATCCGCTGCATCAACCGGCTGGAGACCGTGCAGAGCGGCCGTATTGTGGTGAACGGTATCGACCTGACGGCCGGCGGTAAAAACGTGGATTCGGTGCGGCAAGAAGTCGGCATGGTGTTCCAGCAGTTCAACTTGTTTCCGCACCTCACCGTGTTGCAAAACTGCATGCTGGCGCCGATGCGCTCGCGCGGCTTGAGCCGGGATGAGGCCGAGACCATCGCCATGAAATACCTGCAGCGCGTGCGCATTCCAGAGCAGGCGCACAAATACCCGAGTCAGTTGTCGGGTGGTCAGCAGCAGCGTGTTGCGATTGCGCGCGCCTTGTGCATGACGCCCAAGATCATGCTGTTTGACGAACCCACGTCAGCGCTTGACCCGGAGATGGTCAAGGAAGTGCTGGACACCATGGTGAGTTTGGCAGAGGAGGGCATGACCATGCTGTGCGTCACCCACGAAATGGGCTTTGCACGCAGCGTGGCCGACCGCGTGATATTCATGGCTGAAGGCAAGATCATTGAAGAGGCGCCGCCGCAGCAATTCTTCAGCCATCCACAACACGAAACAACCCGAAATTTCCTAGGGCAAATTCTGAATTCGCAACATGCGCACTGACAACGCGGGCAGCGCCGTAGCGCACGCGTTAGACGTTG
>CANFZL010000141.1 GCA_947451205.1 Comamonadaceae bacterium | reverse complement strand
GCGTCTTCACCTTCTTCGATCATCACTTGGAAGGCGCGGGCCAGTTGGCCGCTTGGGTCGCCGATCATCGGGTAGGTGATCTTGCCGATGGTGTCCGACGTGTCGTGCCAAGCTTTGTGGGTGAAGTGGGTGTCGGTGGACACGCTGTAGACCTCAACGCCCATTTTCTGGAATTCGGCGTAATGGTCGGCCAAGTCGCCGAGTTCGGTTGGGCAGACAAAAGTAAAGTCGGCCGGGTAGAACACCACGACAGACCATTTTCCTTTGAAATTGTCGTTGCTGACTGGAACGAATTTACCGTTGTGGTAGGCGGTTGCTTTGAATGGAACGATTTCTGTATTGATTAGTGACATGTTAGTTTTTCATGAGTTGTTATCGAATATCGACAATGAATAGTATAACTATATACATTGATTGTTTTCGATAGTCTAAAACTATAAAAAGGGTTAACCCTCACTATTGAGCGCCGTGACAACGCGCTCCTGACATCCTTGCAAGCCTCAATCAATGTCCGTCTTGAGCGCTTATTGGGTAGAGCGCATTCCTAGTACACCAGCCGCTCAGGCCTGACTTCTTGCAGGATCGTCGTGGCGATCTCTTCAATCGACTTCGTGGTGGTCGACAGCCAGCGAATGCCTTCGCGGCGCATCATCGCTTCGGCCTCATGAATTTCATGGTTGCAATTCGCCATGCTGGCGTAATTAGAGTTTGGCCGGCGTTCGTTTCGGATCTGGCTCAATCGCTCGGGCGCGATGGTCAGGCCGAAGATTTTTTTGCGATGTGGGACCAGTGCCGGAGGCAATTGGCGGCGCTCAAAATCTTCTGGAATCAAGGGATAGTTCGAGGCTTTCACACCATATTGCATAGCCAAGTACAAGGAAGTAGGCGTTTTTCCGCTGCGACTCACGCCCACCAAAATCACATCCGAGCCCGCCAGATCGCGGTTGCTCTGTCCGTCATCATGATCCAATGAAAAGTTGATTGCCTCTATACGAGCATCGTAGGCTTTGCTTTTAGAAGCGTCAGAAAAGCGGCCAACTCGGTGGTTGGATTTCAGCCCTAGCTCGCTTTCCAGCGGTGCCACAAACATGCCAAACATGTCTAGCAACATGCCGTTGCACTGGGTTTTGATGACAGACAGGATTTCCATGTTGACTAGAGTGGTGAAGACTATTGGACGAAGCCCTTCCAATTCACCCGTGTGGTTAATCTGACGGACGGCTTGATGGGCCTTGTCCACGCTGTCGATAAAAGGCAGGCGCACATGCCTCGGATTGATCTCAAACTGGGCCAGGATAGCGTTGCCAAAGGTTTCGGCCGTGATGCCTGTGCCGTCAGAAATGAAAAATACGGTGCGATTGGACATCTTTGGGTCTTTGGGTGTGTTTTGAGGGCTAGTCGCTTGCAAGGTTCTGAAAATTCAGCGCCCATCTACAATCAATGCAATTATCCAGATTCTGCCGCCATGCCCCGCGACCACCTCTTCATACAACAACAAGGTTGGCTGCCGCCCATGGAGGCTCTCACGGTTTTAAAACCTCCCGGAGTATTTCTATGTCTAACTTGTTTGAGGCGACCGCTCTGGTCGTACCGTTCGAAAACCTGAGGATGACCGACGTCGACTCGGTCGGCGGCAAGAACGCCAGCCTTGGCGAAATGATTTCTCAACTGCCTACCGGCCCCAAAGGCGTTCGCGTGCCAACCGGCTTTGCCACCACTGCACATGCTTTTCGTGTTTTTCTGGCGCATGCCGGGCTGGACAAAAAAATCAACGGCGTGCTCGACAAGCTTGACACCGAAGACGTGCGGGCACTGGCCGCAGCCGGCTCACAGATTCGCGCGCTGGTGGAAGCCCAGCCTTTTCCGGCTGACTTTGAAGCCGCTATTCGCCAGAGTTTTGCTGAACTGAGCGCCGGTAACCCCCAAGCCAGCTTTGCGGTTCGTTCTTCCGCCACGGCTGAAGACTTGCCAGACGCTTCTTTTGCTGGCCAACAAGAAACTTTTTTGAATGTGGTGGGCGTCGAGGACGTGCTGCACAAGATGAAAGAAGTGTTTGGCTCTTTGTACAACGACCGGGCGATCAGCTACCGCGTACACAAAGGCTTTGCACACGCTGATGTCGCTTTGTCTGCCGGCGTTCAGCGCATGGTGCGCAGTGACTTGGGCGCTGCCGGCGTGATGTTCACCATTGACACAGAAAGCGGTTTTGAAGACGTTGTCTTCATCACATCCAGCTACGGCTTGGGTGAAACCGTGGTCCAGGGCGCCGTCAATCCAGACGAGTTCTATGTGCACAAGCCGATGCTGCGGGCCGGCAATCGGGCGGTGATCCGTCGCAATCTGGGTTCCAAGCTGTTGCAGATGGAGTTCACCAGCTTTGAGGAGAAAAAAGCCACGGGTCAGTTGGTCAAAACGACTGACGTGCCGGTCGAGCTGCGCAACCGTTTCTCTTTGACGGATGCTGATGTGGAGCAACTCGCCCGCTACGCCTTGATCATTGAAGACCATTACGGCCGCCCGATGGACGTGGAATGGGGCAAGGACGGCACCGACGGTGAAATCTACATTTTGCAGGCCCGTCCAGAAACCGTCAAAAGCCAGGCCAAGGGCAAACCTGAGCAGCGTTACAAACTCAAAGCCACAGGCACCGTGTTGACAGAAGGTCGTGCGATCGGTCAAAAGATCGGCACCGGCCCAGTGCGCATCGTGCGCCACATCAGCGAAATGGACCAAGTCCAAGCGGGTGACGTGTTGGTCACCGACATGACTGACCCGAATTGGGAGCCGGTGATGAAGCGCGCTTCCGCCATCGTCACCAACCGCGGCGGACGGACTTGCCATGCGGCCATCATTGCGCGTGAGTTGGGTATTCCTGCGGTAGTTGGCTGCGGCGCCGCGACCGAACTGCTGAAAGACGGCATGCTGGTGACCGTGAGTTGCGCTGAAGGCGACACCGGCCATATTTATGACGGTCTGCTGGAGACCGAGGTCACTGAAGTCATCCGCGGTGAGATGCCGCCGATTGATGTCAAGATCACCATGAACATTGGCAATCCGCAACTGGCTTTTGACTTTTGCCAGATTCCGAACCACGGCGTTGGCTTGGCGCGGCTGGAGTTCATCATCAACAACAACATTGGCGTGCATCCGAAAGCCATTCTTGACTACCCGAATGTTGATGCCGACTTGAAAAAAGCAGTCGAGAGCGTGGCCCGTGGCCATGCCTCACCGCGCGCTTTTTACGTCGACAAAGTGACCGAAGGCATCGCCACCATTGGCGCGGCTTTCTGGCCAAAACCTGTCATTGTGCGACTGTCGGACTTCAAGTCCAACGAATACCGCAAGCTGATCGGCGGCTCCCGTTATGAGCCTGAGGAAGAGAACCCCATGCTGGGTTTCCGCGGTGCGGCGCGTTACCTGAGCGCCGACTTTGCCGGTGCTTTTGCCATGGAGTGCGAGGCGTTCAAACGCGTGCGCAACGAGATGGGTCTGGTCAACGTTGAAGTCATGGTGCCTTTCGTGCGAACGCTCGGCCAAGCCAAAGCTGTTATCGAGTTATTAGGTCAGCATGGGCTCAAGCGCGGTGAAAACGGCTTGCGCATCATCATGATGTGCGAGGTGCCGAGCAACGCCGTGTTGGCTGATGAGTTCTTGGAGTACTTTGACGGATTTTCAATCGGCTCTAACGACTTGACGCAGCTGACGCTGGGTCTGGACCGTGACTCCGGCCTTGAAATTCTGGCCAAAGATTTTGACGAGCGCGACCCGGCTGTCAAAGCCTTGTTGAGCCTGGCCATCAAGGCCTGCTTGCGCCAAGGCAAATACGTCGGTATTTGCGGCCAAGGCCCTAGCGATCACCCTGACTTTGCGCAGTGGCTGAAAGAGCAGGGTATTGGCTCGATGTCCTTGAATCCAGACACGGTCATCGACACTTGGAAAAAGCTCGCCGGCTGATCAGCCGCCGGACTGTTTTGCCATGATTGCCGCCGCTTACTGGATGCAGCGCGGGCTGGCCATGGCCTTGCTGTCCGCTGACTGGTCGCGTCTGGCCTTGGTTGTTTTGAATCGTCTGCTGGTTTTTCGACCACACGATTTATTCGCTGGGGTCAGTCGAGCCCAAGTGCTGGCTGATTTAGGCGAGAAGAACGCCGCCATCAAATGCTTGCAGCAGTTGCTGGTCGTTCATCCCCAACATGCCGCCAGTTGGTATCAACTGGCGTATTTGTTGGAGAGTTGCGAGCGACATGCCGAGTCCGAGCCGGCCTTTCGTGCGGCGCTGGCTCTGGACTCCGATATCGACGAGGCTTGGTACGGCCTAGCGATGCTGCTGGTGCGCGAAGAGCGGCTGGACGAGGCCGCCACCGCTCTGGAACACACAACCCGACTTCAGCCGCTGAGCCCGCACGGCTGGTACCAATTGGCTAAGGTCTATGGGAAGCTCGCGCAGCCTGAAAAAGCGCGGGATGTGATTCGCCGCTTGCGCAGCTTTGAGCCGCAAGTTGCCACCCGCCTAGCGAATGAGATCGGCTTGAGCGGTTTGAAATAAGCCGATGCAGGCCAACCGCAATCGCCGCGCTTATTGGCGCAAAAATATCAGATTAACCGGCGTCTTGATGATGCTTTGGTTTGGCGTGACTTTCGGCGTGAGCTTTTACGCCCGAGAGTTGAGTTTTGATTTTTTCGGTTGGCCTTTTAGCTTTTGGATGGCTGCGCAAGGTTCGCCATTGGTCTATGTCCTCATCATTGCTTTTTATGCGCTTTACATGGAGCGGCTAGATGTCGCTTATGGCTTCGACGAAAGCGAGGATTAGCATGCCGGTCAACGCGAATTCAAGTGAGGTTCAAGACGCTGAGTCAAGAGCTGTATTCAAATCGGCGTTGAATCAAGTTTATAAATGGTACGCCGCCGGCTTTCTTGTCTTTGTGTTGGCACTGGCCGTGTTGGAGCAGATGGGCCTGTCGCGCCAGTGGATCGGCTTGATTTTTTTGCTGGCAACCATCGGCTTATATGCTGGCATTGGTATCATGTGCCGGACTACGGATGCCGCTGAGTATTATGTTGCTGGTCGCCGCGTCCCCGCAATCTATAACGGGATGGCCACAGGAGCGGACTGGATGTCGGCAGCATCGTTCATTGGGCTGGCTGGTACCCTTTACCTGACAGGCTACAGCGGTCTAGCCTTCATCATGGGTTGGACAGGCGGTTATTGCTTGGTGGCCTTTTTTCTGGCACCTTACCTGCGTAAATTCGGACAATTCACCATTCCCGATTTTTTGGGTGAGCGCTACGGTGGCACTATTCCGCGCTTGCTTGGCGTGATCGCTGCGATCTTTTGTTCTTTTACCTACGTGGTGGCCCAGATTTACGGTGTTGGCATCATCACTGCTCGGCTGACCGGCGTTGCTTTTGAACTGGGTATTTTTCTTGGCCTGGGTGGAATCTTGCTGTGCTCGTTTCTCGGTGGCATGCGCGCTGTCACGTGGACTCAGGTAGCTCAATATTTGGTACTGATCGTTGCTTACCTTTTGCCAGTGGTGTGGTTGTCGGTCAAGCAGACGGGTGTGCCGATACCACAAGCTATCTATGGCTACCAGTTGCAAAAAGTCACTGCCCGCGAAAAAGAGTTGAGCCTCGATCCTAAGGAGTTGGAAGTACAGCAAATTTTCAGGGTGCGGGCGTCTGAACTGGCTGCCAAACTGCAAGACCCAAACGCCGCTTTTGTGGCTGATCGGATTCGCGCCACCAAAATGCTGGCAGAGCTGAAAGCCACGGATGCGCCTTTGGGGATGATTTATGCCGCTGATCGGGCACTGACCAATTTGCCTAAAACGACCGAGGCGGCACTCAAGGGGTGGATGGTCGAAAAGGCCGAAGCGGATGCGAAATCACGGCCGCTCAACGGTATGCCGCCGCATGCGCAGCAATTCGCCGGTGACCCGGCAGGTAACGCCAAGGCGCGTGATGATTTTGACGTGTCGCGGCGAAATTTCTTGGCCTTGGTGTTTTGTCTGATGGTGGGAACGGCTGCCTTGCCGCACATCCTGATTCGCTACTACACCGTGCCGAGTGTCAAAGAAGCCCGGCAATCGGTGACCTGGTCGCTGCTGTTTATTGCGTTGCTGTACATTACTGCGCCGGCCTTGGCTGTGCTGGTGAAGTACGAGGTTTTCACGTTGGTGGTGGGCACGCCTTTTGATCAGTTACCTGACTGGATCACGGCGTGGAACAAAGTCGATTCAAGCTTGCTGTCAGTGGTCGACATCAACAAAGACGGTATCTTGCAGCTCAATGAAATGTCCATTGGCGGCGACATCATCATGCTGGCCGCGCCAGCCATCGGTGGCTTGCCTTATGTCGTTTCGGGGCTGGTGGCTGCAGGCGGCTTAGCTGCTGCATTGTCCACCGCAGACGGTCTGCTGCTGACGATTGCCAGCTCACTCAGCCATGACGTTTATTACAAGATGATTGACCCGAACGCATCAACCGCCCGGCGTGTGACGTTGTCAAAGGTGCTGCTGCTTGTGGTTGCATTGGGGGCTGCCTATGTGGCCTCGCACAAGCCGGCTGACATCCTGTTTCTGGTGTCTGCGGCATTTTCTTTTGCTGCTGCGGCTTTCTTTCCGGCATTGACGTTGGGCATTTTTTGGAAACGGGCCACGGGTATCGCCGCCTCGCTAGGGATGGTGGCGGGTCTTGGCACCACGCTGTATTACATGGTGCTGACCCAGCCCTGGATGCGCAGTCTGTTTAAAGTCACTCGGCCGATCGAGCTTTGGTGGGAAATTCAACCCATTTCAGCCGGTGTCTTCGGGGTTCCGGTCGGTTTTGCAGTGATTATTCTGATCAGCCTAATGACCAAAAGACCTGAGTCTTCAGTCCAGAAGCTGGTTGAATATGTGCGTTATCCACGCCTGCCTGGCTCAGGAAAAAGCCAGCCCTGAGCCGTCTTCTCGAATGATAAAGCCAATGGTCTTGGGGCAGGCTATAATCATGGGCTTCGCCTTGCTGCACCCTTAACGACGCTGGGGCAGCTTTCATCAACCAAAAGGAGAGTTTATGCGTCATTACGAAATCATCTTGCTGATCCACCCGGATCAAAGCGAGCAGGTCCCGGCCATGCTGG
>CANFZL010000140.1 GCA_947451205.1 Comamonadaceae bacterium | reverse complement strand
TTCATACGACATCGAACCGGGCAGCATGACACCCAAGGTCATGACCATGAACGACTTCAATTTGTGGTCGTGGAACAGCCGTATTTTTCCGGGCATTGACACCCTCAACGTGCGCAAAAATGACAAGGTCCGCATCCGCGTCGGCAACCTCACCATGACCAACCACCCGATTCATTTGCATGGCCATGAATTTGTCGTCAGCGGCACCGACGGCGGACCAACGCCAAAGTCTTCGCGCTGGCCTGAAGTGACGACCGATGTGGCGGTGGGCCAAATGCGTCAAATCGAGTTCTTGGCCGACGAAGAAGGCGACTGGGCTTTTCATTGCCACAAGAGCCATCACACCATGAACGCCATGGGCCACGACGTGCCAACCATGATCGGCGTAGACCATCGCGGGTTGGTGAAGAAACTGCAAAAATCCATGCCCGACTACATGGTGATGGGCGAGCGCGGCATGGCCGACATGGGCCAGATGGAGATGCCGATTCCAGACAACACCGCGCCCATGATGACCGGCAAAGGGCCTTACGGCGGCGTTGAAATGGGCGGCATGTTCAGCATGCTCAAAGTGCGCAAAAACCAGGCTCCCGGCGACTACAAAGACCCGGGCTGGTACCAACAGCCCGCCGGCACGCAAGCCTATGAATGGACCGGCGCCCTGCCCGACGCCACGCGCCAAACAACCGCCAGCTCTAGCGGAAAGCCAGCACCCGAAGCATCCCAAGCTGCACCCGCCACTGAAGTTCAAATCCGCAAACCGGCCGCCTCAGGCGGTCACAGCGGGCATTGAAGCTCCATCAATTTTTTGATTATTTTTAAAGAGGAAGCACCATGCAAAGACGACTACTTTTGAAAGCCCTGGCGGGCATCACCAGCTTGACAGGTTTGGCCGGCACAGCCTTCGTGGCACCGGTTTTTGCGCAGACCAGCAGCGCCGCAAAAACACCGCTGGAAATCTGGAAAGACCCAAACTGCGGCTGCTGCGGTGACTGGGTGACGCACCTTGAGGCCAACGGATTTGCTGTGCGTGTCAACGACACCGGCAACAGCGCAGCCCGCAGCCGTTTGGGCGTGCCGACGAACCTCGGTTCCTGCCACACCGCACTGGTGGCGGGCTACGCCATTGAAGGCCATGTGCCAGCGCGTGAGATTCGTCGCCTGCTTAAAGAACGTCCAAAGGCCGTGGGTTTGACCGTGCCCGGCATGCCGGTCGGTTCACCCGGCATGGACGGCGCTATCTACGGTGACCGCCGCGACCCTTTCGACGTGCTGCTCATCGCCAAAGACGGCAGCACGCAGGTCTACCAAAGCTACAACCGCCCACAACAAGGCCAAGCACAAACCCAAACCCAAACCCAAGCCCTGCCAACCGCGGAAGGCGAAGTTCGCAAAGTCGACAAGGCCACCGGCAAGATTTCACTTCGACACGGCGATATCAAAAACCTCGACATGCCGCCCATGAGCATGGTCTTTCAAGTCAAAGACCCCGCCCTGCTGAACAACGTCAAAGCCGGCGACAAGGTGCGCTTCACCGCCGATCAAATCAATGGGGACTACACGGTGATGTCGATCGAGGTGCGCAACTGAGCATGGATTGCAACAGAGCACGGATTGCCGCGCTACGCTTTCCATGAACATATGGTTTTTTATCCAGCCAATCAAGACTCAAACTCACCCGTCATGGCGAGCGAAGCGCGGCCATCCATCTTCGAGGCGCGCGGTGATGGACTGCCGCGCTTCGCTCGCAGAGACGGCATTTTTGGCCTGTTGTTCAAGGTCTGTGTGCGGTAGCCGGACGGATTCGGAAAACTCGCAATGACAAAATCGCCTTCACTGCCAGCGTAGCGCTGCAGTCCATCTCTCTTTCAGCGATAGCCGTCCGGGTTGTGGCTTTGCCAGCGCCAAGCGTCGGTGCACATGTCTGCCAGCGATCGGGTGGCCCGCCAGTTGAGCAGACTGTGTGCCAGTGACGCATCGGCATAGCACTGCGCCACATCGCCAGCGCGACGCGGGGCAAACTGGCAGGGCACGGGTTGGCCGCTGGCTTGCTCAAAAGCACGCACCACTTGCAGCACGCTGTAGCCTTGGCCGGTACCCAAGTTCACGGTGAAGTTACCTTGCGCACTCAGCAGCTTTTGCAGCGCAGCCACATGGCCCGCCGCTAAGTCTTCCACATGAATGTAGTCACGCACACCCGTGCCGTCAGGCGTGGCGTAGTCGCGACCGTAGACATTCAAAAACGGCCGTTTTACGACAGCCACTTGAGCCACGTACGGCATCAAATTGTTCGGTATTCCGCTCGGGTCTTCGCCAATCAAGCCGCTGGGGTGCGCGCCCACCGGGTTGAAGTAACGCAGCACGCCAACGCGCCAAGCCGGGTTGGAGCCACACAGCGCGCTCAGCATGTCTTCACACACCAGCTTGGTGTGGCCATACGGGTTGGTGTGGCTGCGCGGGAATTGTTCGGTGATCGGCACCGTGGCCGGGTCGCCATACACCGTAGCGCTGCTAGAAAAAAGCAAAGTCCGGCAATCAGTGGCGTTCATGGCTTGCAACAAACTCACCGTGCCGCCCACATTGTTGGCGTAGTACTTCAAGGGCTCCGCGACGCTCTCACCCACCGCCTTGAAACCGGCGAAGTGAATCACCGCCGTCATTTTGTAGCGCTCAATCAAAGCCTGCACCAGTGCCGTGTCGGCGACGCTGCCCCGCTCACACAGCACCGGCTGACCTGTGAGGCGATGCAAACGCTCCAACACCAACGGGCTGCTGTTCGAAAAATCATCCAAAATCACCGGCGTCAAACCCGCCGCGTGCAAAGCCAAATACGTGTGGCTACCGATGTAACCCGCCCCGCCGGTCAAAAGAACAAATTGCATCAATCCCCTTCGTTGTGACAACAGTTGCCTGAGGTGAATCTTAAGCCAGCTAGAACTGAAGCTTCGTGCAAGTACTTGTGCGGCATTGAGCGCATTCATGCGGCACAATTTCTGCATGACTCGCCCTCGCCACAGCGCCCTTGAACTGCCCTCCGGCGCTGACGAGCTTGACTTGACGGCGGCGACGCCCAAGCTGACCGGTTCAGAGGCAAGCTGGGTCATCAGCCAATTTCGCCCCCGTATCACCCTGCAAACCCTAGACCGTGGCCATGGACTGCTAGGCCTGAAGCCCCAGGGAAAGCTGGGTCCCCGCGGGAACAGCGTCACCTTGGCCCAATTCGACTGGACCTATCTGACAGAAGCTGGTGATCGTTGGCAAACGCCGGCCCCCACCTCCATCCTGAACAACCGTCCACCGACGACTCAAGAACTGTTTGATACCGATGGCACAGCGGTGCAGATGGAACGCGATCTGGCCGCCGAAGCCGATGCCATGGATCTGGTGTGGGAGCTGGGCTTTGTCCCCTTGGAAGAAAGCACTTTTCAATGGCGCAGTCCAGGCCTGAGCCCCGCGCTTGGATCGGTCTGGACGCTGGCGCAAGAAGCCTTCTTTGGAGAATTTTGGGCCGACCAAATACCGCAGCTGCAGGCCAAAGGCTGGTTGGTGTTGGTGAAACCCGGCTTTGCCCATGAAAGCGTACCGGTGCAGCGCTGGAAGCTGATGGTCAGCCCTGACACGGGTGAGGTGCTGGGCAAGACGTTGGACAGCCTGCAGGTTAAACCCGAGCGCGGCGCAGGCAAGCTGCATCTCCCCGAACGCGAAGGGGCTTGGTTGCTGAGCCTGGGCGTCGAGATTGACGGCCAAACGCTGGACTTGGCCCCGATGCTGGCCGACCTGCTGCGCCGCGATGCCCGCTGGCTCAACGCGGCGCAAATCGCCGCTATAGACGACCTGGCCATCGTGACATTGCGCGCGCCGGGTGGCAAGCGCATTGATGCGCCCGCCGCGCCACTGAAAGCCATCGTCGGCTCGATGCTGGACTTGCTGACCGACCCGCTTCGCCATCAAAATCAAGCCTCACTTCGACTGGGCACTTGGGAGGCGCGCAGGCTCGATGCTTTGCGTGCCAGCCTGCTGGAGACCCATCGCGTGGGGCCGCACAACGCCTGGCAACTCGAGGGTGATCTGGGCTTGGCCAGCTTGGCCAAACGCCTGAAAACCTTAGGCGCGCCACAACCGGTGGCAGCACCCGAAGGCCTGCAAGTGCAACTGCGTCCTTATCAGTTGGAAGGACTGGCCTGGCTGCAATACCTGCGCGCACACAGCTTGGGCGGCATACTGGCTGACGACATGGGCCTAGGCAAAACGGCCCAAGCATTGGCCCATGTCCTGACCGAAAAAAATGCGGGCCGACTTGATCTTCCGGTTCTGGTGGTGTTGCCCACCTCCCTCCTCTTCAACTGGCAAGCAGAAGCCAAACGCATGGCACCGAGCCTGCGACTGTTGACATTACAGGGGCCGCAGCGTGAGGCACTGTTTGCGCAGATGCCCGCTCACGACGTGGTGTTGACCACTTACCCGCTGCTGTGGCGCGACACAGAGGCATTGGCCGCGCAGCACTTTCACTTGGTGATTTTGGACGAAGCGCAGATGGTGAAAAACGCCGGCAGTCGCAGCGCCCGCGCCCTGCGCCGACTGCAGACCCGCCATAGCTTGTGCTTGACCGGAACACCGATGGAGAATCATTTGGGCGAACTGTGGGCACAGTTTGACTGGCTGATGCCCGGCTTTTTGGGCGACTCCCGCCACTTTGCCGTCCAGTGGCGCAAGCCGATCGAAGAGAACGGAGAAACCCTGCGCGCTGCGCTGCTGGCGCGACGCTTGCGCCCCTTTATCTTGCGCCGACGCAAACAAGATGTGGCCAGCGAACTACCTCCGCGCACCGAGGTCATCCAACGCGTGCAGTTGCAGGGCCAGCAGCTCGAACTCTATGAAAGTGTTCGCGTGGCGGTCGATGTTCAAGTGCGCCGCGTGCTGCAACGCAAGAGCTTTAACGGCGCGCAAATCACCATCCTAGACGCGCTGCTCAAGCTGCGCCAAGTTTGCTGCGACCCGCATCTGGTCAAGGGCAACAAGGCTGGCCCCAGCATGGAGCGCGCCAAGTTAACGCAGTTGACCGACATGCTGCCCAAGCTGGTGGAACAAGGCCGCCGGGTGCTGGTGTTTTCGCAGTTCACGGAGTTGCTGGACCTGATTGCAGACCAACTGCTGTTGCTGGAATTGCCATTTCTGAGTCTGACCGGAAAGACCCCGACCCAGGCGCGGGGCCAGGTGGTACAGCGGTTTCAAGCGCAAGAAGTACCCGTGCTGTTGGTCAGTTTGAAAGCCGGTGGCCTCGGCCTGAACCTGACCGCCGCCGACACCGTGATTCACATGGACCCGTGGTGGAACCCTGCCGTGGAAGAACAAGCCACTGCGCGTGCCCACCGCATTGGCCAGAACCGGCCGGTGCTGGTCTACAAACTCGTCGTGCAAGGCAGCATTGAAGAGCGCATGTTGGAATTGCAGGCGCGCAAACTGGCGCTGGCTAACAGCGTGCTGGGCCACGATGCCGGAGGTGCGCTGAAGTTTGACGCCGTCGATCTGGAGGCTTTGCTGGCACCGCTCGGTGTTTGAATATCCGCTTTGCAATCGCTGAAAGTTGCCGCACGGCGATGGGCGGCACAAGGAAACCAAAGCCGGCAAGACAAAGCTCCGAATGCTTACTTCTTGGCAGCGGCCAGCTCTTTTTCCAGTACATCAACTCGCGCGAGTAGCGCTGCCATGCGGCTATTGAGCGCGCCGACGTTGAAGACTGTGGCGTTATGGGCAGGCGCATCCAACTGGTTACCGTACCCCAGCCAAGATGAATCGTAAACCCGCACTTTTTTGAAGCCCAGTTGCTCCAGCACACCCGCCGTCTCAGAGGCGCGCACCCCAGACTGGCAATACACCACAGTCTCTTTCTCCGGATCAAGCTGGGCGTAAAGTGCCTTCAGGTCTGTGCTGGATTTGAGGACCATGCCGCTCGAATCACTCACCTGTTTTTTGGCCAACTTGAGCTGCGTTTCTGGATCCACCCAGTTTTGCTCATAGGGGATATTGATCGCGCCTGGAATGTGGCCGCCACGCAGAGCGCGAATGTCTTCGCCTGAAAACTCTTTGGGGGTACGCACGTCAATGACCTGCACGGCGGGGCTGTTCAGACGCCCCGTCATTTCTGCGGTTGTCACGGCCACATCTTTCTGCGCCGTGAGTTTGAGCTTGGCGGTTGCAGTGGGCGCAGCGTTGGTCGCGACCGGCAAGCCAGCCGCCTGCCAGCCTTCTAGGCCATCGTGAAGCACGCTGACCTTGTCGCCACCAAAATAGCGCAGGGTGTAGCGGCCGAAATAAGCGTTCCAAGTGCCACGCGCACCGTACACCACTGTCTCACGAGTTGGGTCTATCCCGGCGGCACCGAGCAGGGCTTCGATACGCGATGTAGCGATGAAATCTTCGGAGTTGGGGTCGCGTAATAAAGTGGCCGCATCGCCCAGACTCAGCGCACCAGGCACGTGGCCTTTGACGTAATCTCGTGCATCGCGTACGTCCCACACCTGAGCACCTCGCTGGATCGCCGCCTGCACATAGGCTACGTCCACAATGGTCTGTGCAGCCGCACACAAAGGCATCAACCATGACGCCACACCCAAGACCAAACAAGCCCTTGTTTTTTGAACCATGTTCCGCATGCTGTTGACTCCTTCATTTTGAGACTGCGTATTCAAGCGTTATGGCACGTCTGAAATTCAAAGCTTGAATAAGGCGACTGAAACCCCTAAAGCGAAAAAGATTATCTGTCCTAATTTATCAAACTGTTGATGCCCTCGGAATAGTCAACTTGCGACGTCTCGGTTGCGAAAAAAACTACGTTTGCACCGAGGCGTCGTTTCCGGCGCTAAAAAACAAACTATATTTTTGCCGGAAACGCCATGGCACAGGTACGCCTACACCTGATCCAGTAACCAACTGGGACGTGCTGCTGCCAATTTCAGGACAAATTTTCGATTGAGCTCAGCTCGCCACGAGACGACGCGACTGGCCTCTCTCTATTGAAGAGGTGGTATCGTTTGGGGTTTGATTGGCGGCGCCCTCCGGCAGTGGCTGTGGATCAAGGCAAGGCAAGGCACCAATCAACACATTTTTAGGCTAATACGTTGATTCATAAGGAAAAAATTAATTCAGACACCTCGGTCAAAGAGGCGCCCGGTCACACCCCCATGATGGCCCAGTACCATCTG
>CANFZL010000139.1 GCA_947451205.1 Comamonadaceae bacterium | reverse complement strand
TAATTTCAACTCCTCGCATCCGACTCCGGAATAAACCAAAGTCAAACACGAGAAGAAACTCATAAAAACGGAATTGAAAGTGACATCTTGCGATGTTACCTATTTCTATCTCTATGAGCGTTTAAGGTCAGAAGACCTGGTCACACATTACTGTGCAACCTGGCAATCGCCTTCAAACGCCCATACTTATCGGCTGTAAATTTTTAATGATCCTGACTTGACTCAGTAGCTTTATGCCACCTTGCCGCGTCGTTAGCTGTAATCAGCTGAGCCTCGAATTATATGCCGGATTTTACGTCCGTGTCAAATAATTTTGAAGTTTTTATCTGCTGTTGTCTGCGCTAGGTGCTTGGCACTTTGCGCTGCCGTTTTCAGCAGAGCCAGTAATCTTATCACCGCTTTTCGGACTGCGCAAAGAATTTTAAAGATTATTTCACCGGCCCTCAGACAGCCAGTGACATGCCGTTCGCAACAGCTCGTTTCATGAGAAGCCCGCACCGCTCTGTCTATTGAACTGCGCGACGCTTCCCGACCCTCTCTGCGCAAGCATTCGCTCATGGCGGGATAATGTGCCCTCTATATGGCACTCATTACCCTTCTGAACGCTCAACTCGCTTTTGGGCACGTCGCACTGCTGGACCACGCAGACTTTTCACTTGAAAACAATCAACGCATTGGTTTGATCGGCCGCAACGGTACGGGCAAGTCTTCCTTGCTGAAGATTTTGGCTGGACTTGACAAGCCCGATGACGGCACCTTGCAGCTCCAGCAAAACCTGCGAATCGCCTATGTTCCTCAAGAACCCAGTCTTGACCCTCACGCCACTGTGTTCAACGCGGCCAGTGCCGGACTTGCACGAACGCGACATGTTGTCGAACAATACCTCGCTGCGGACGAACACACCGACCTCGACGCACTGCAATCCGAGATTGAAGCTTTGGACGGTTGGAATTGGGAGCAGCGTGTTGAGGAGACGCTGCACCGGCTGCACTTAGATAAAGATGCCATCGTCGGCTCCCTGTCAGGCGGAACCAAAAAGCGTGTCGCCTTGGCCCAAGCTTTGGTCGCCAAGCCCGACGTCCTCTTACTAGACGAGCCCACCAACCATTTAGACCTTGATTCCATCGCTTGGCTTGAAGAACTGCTTGTCAACTTCAATGGCAGCATCATCACCATCACCCATGACCGGGCCTTTTTGGACCAGGTCGCCACGGTCATCGTCGAGCTGGACCGTGGAAAGTTGCGCAGCTACCCGGGCAATTTCGCGCAATACCTGATTACCAAAGAAGATCAGATGGCACAGGAGGCGGTGATCAACGCCAAGGCAGATAAGCTGCTGGCGCAAGAAGAGATCTGGATCCGCAAAGGTGTTGAAGCACGTCGCACGCGTAGTGTGGCGCGCATCGGGCGACTTGAAGCGCTGCGCGATACCCGATCAGCCCGACGCGATGCCGTTGGCCGCGTTAACCTTGACGTATCCAGCGGCGAAAAGAGCGGCAAGATTGTTGCGGAGTTGACTGATGTCTCCTTGAGCTTTGGCCATCCGGGTGCTGAAAAAATCATTGTCAGCCACTTCACCGGAACCTTGCTGCGGGGCGACAAGATCGGGTTGTTGGGACCGAACGGTGCAGGCAAAACGACGTTACTCAAGCTCATCCTCGGTGAATTGCAGCCTGACGCGACTACACCACCAGGTAGGATTCGCCAAGGCGCTAATTTGCAAGTAGCTTATTTCGACCAGATGCGCGACGCGCTTGATCTTGACGCCACGCTCGAAGACTTCATCAGCCCCGGCAGCGAATGGGTCGAGATCAACGGCCAGAAAAAACACGTCAAAAGTTACCTGACGGACTTCTTATTCTCGCCAGCGCGCGCCAACTCCCCGGTGCGCACGCTCTCGGGCGGTGAACGCAACCGCCTGTTGTTGGCTCGCCTTTTCGCCCGGCCCGCCAACGTGCTGGTGCTCGATGAGCCGACCAACGACTTGGACATCGACACCCTCGAGTTGCTGGAAGATTTACTGCAAAACTACGAAGGCACCGTGTTTTTGGTCAGCCACGATCGGCGCTTTTTGGACAACGTGGTCACCAGCACGATCGCCTATGAAGGCACACCAGAGAACCCCGGCTTCTGGCGCGAATACGAAGGCGGCGTCACCGACTGGATCACGCAATCCAAGCGCGCGGCCCAAATCAATAGCGGCAGCAAGGCAGCACCAACAGCCAAAGCAGCGAGCACCAATAAAGCAGCGCCAGCTGCGCCAAAAGCTGACGCCGACACACCGAAGAAAAAGCTCAGCTACAAAGAACAACGCGAGTTAGAGCTTTTGCCCGCCCTCATACAGCAGTTGGAGTCGCAGCAAAAAGCGATTGAGCAGGAGCTTTATGACGGCACGCTGTACACCCGAGACGCCAAACGAGCGGCTGAACTCAACGCGCGCAACACCAAGCTTGAAGAGGACTTGATGGCAGCTTTGCAGCGCTGGGAAACGCTGTCGGTCTAAACTCGACAGTCATCACACAACGCTGCCCGAACCAAGCAGCCAACCAAGTGCCACATGTCGTCATCTCCTGAAGCTACCCCGACCTATAACAACGCGGCGTCGGCAGCGCCTGCCGCCGTTCAAACTGTCTGGGGACCTCTGAAAATACCGGTCTTCCGGATGCTCTGGGGCACTTGGTTGGCGGCCAATATTTGCATGTGGATGAACGACGTCGCCGCCGCCTGGATGATGACGTCCCTGACCTCCTCGCCGATCTGGGTTGCCTTGGTGCAAACCGCATCAACTCTGCCGGTGTTCCTGCTGGGTTTACCCAGCGGTGCGCTGGCCGACATCCTTGACCGACGGCGATATTTCATCATCACGCAATTTTGGTTAGCAGGCACGGCTGTGGTTTTGTGTGTGGCGGTATTGTTGGACGTTATCACGCCACCTCTGCTGCTGGCGCTAACCTTTGCGAACGGTATTGGTTTGGCGATGCGTTGGCCGGTGTTTTCGGCGCTGATCCCGGAAGTCGTGCCGCGGCCACAACTCCCTAGCGCCCTTGCACTTAACGGCGTGGCGATGAATGCGTCGCGCATCGTTGGCCCATTGGTCGCAGGCGCCTTGATCGCCAGCGCGGGAACCGCTTACGTTTTTGTGCTGAATGCCGTGTTATCCGTGCTCTCTGGCTTTGTCATCATGCGCTGGCGCCGCGAGCATTCGCCCAGCCCACTGGGCCGCGAACGCCTGCTCAGCGCGATGCGCGTGGGCATGCAATTTGTTCGCCAGTCGGCTCGCCTGCGTTCCGTTTTTGTCAAGGTGGCGCTGTTCTTTTTACATTCGACAGCCCTGCTCGCGCTGCTGCCATTGCTCGCCCGTCGCTTGGTCGGCGGTGACGCTGGCACCTTCACCTTGCTGCTGGCGTCGATGGGTGCGGGAGCCATCACGGTGGTGATGATTCTGCCGCGACTGCGTCAATTTTTGGCGGGTAATCGGCTGGTGATGACGGGTACGCTGCTACAGTCCTTGGCCACTTTGGTGATGGCCTTTGCGCCCAACGTGTATGTCGCCGTGCCGGCCATGTTTTTCGGCGGTATGGCTTGGTTGTGCACCGCGAATAGTCTGAGTGTGACGGCACAAATGGCACTGCCCGACTGGGTCCGCGCGCGCGGCATGTCGATGTACCAAATGGCCATCATGGGCGGCAGCGCATTTGGCGCGGCCTTGTGGGGACAAGTCGCCACGGTGAGCTCTTTGACGGTGAGCATGGCGATTGCAGCATTGACCGGCAGCATTGCCATGTGGATTGCAGTCCGCGCCATGAAAGACTCTGACCAAGAGGAAGACCTGACGCCATCGCGCGAATTCAAAGTCCCACAAGGACAAACCGCACCGCGCACAGGCCACGTGGTGGTGACGTTTGAATACCGGATCGATCCAGCCCGCAGTGACGAGTTTGTCGCGCTGATGCAGCAAAGCCGACGCAGCCGACTGCGCCAAGGCGCGCTCAGCTGGGAGTTACTGCATGACT
The DNA here is from genome assembly GCA_947451205.1 of Comamonadaceae bacterium. Taxonomy (GTDB): domain Bacteria; phylum Pseudomonadota; class Gammaproteobacteria; order Burkholderiales; family Burkholderiaceae_C; genus Polaromonas. The sequence goes on along the minus strand of CANFZL010000139.1, from coordinate 3,316 downwards.
TGGGCGAGGCCGGCCGCTACGTCGAGCAAGTCGTCGACGAATCATGGACCGAGCACTTGCGGCGCTTTGACCGCATCACCGCCGCCGACGTCGCTTTGCGCGACCGCAAGCTGGCTTTTCATGTGGCTGCAGAGCCACCCGTTGTCACGCGGTACGCGATCGAAAGCTCTGAACGGCCCACGTCCGCCAGCGGCAACTGAACTTAAAACCGCTCGTGTGAGGCCAGATAGCGCCACTGCCCCACCGGCAAGTGGCCTAAATTGACACGGCCGATACGGACCCGCTTGAGTCCGGTAACGAACAGGCCGACTTGCTCACACATGCGGCGAATTTGCCGTTTCTTGCCTTCTTTCAGCACAAAACGAAGTTGCTCGGGATTTTGCCAAGACACTTGGGCGGGCTTGAGTGCCACGCCGTCCAGGCTCAGGCCGTGGCACAAGCGTTGTAACTGCTCTACAGGAAAAGCGCCCTGCACGTTCACCGCCTCAGCACCGTAGCTCACGCGTACCAAGTATTCTTTTTCCATCTCAGAGTCTTCGCCAATCAGCTGGCGCGCCACACGGCCATCCTGCGTCAGCACCAAGAGACCGATGGAGTCAATGTCCAAGCGGCCAGCAGGCGCCAAGCCGCGCAACTGCTCGTGGCCCCAGCGCATGCGGCTGTTGCATTCAGTCCAGCGGTTTTGAGGCTGCACCAGTACCACGGCCGGCTCATGCCCGTCCTCGGCTTGACCACTGACATAGCCCACAGGTTTGTTGATCAGGATGGTGACCTGCTGGCGCTGCTGATGCTCCGCCTGTTGTGCCACTTCAATGCGGTCGCTGGGCGAAACGGGTTGCCCCATCACGGCCGGCTTACCGTTGACACGAACCCAACCTCGGTCGATCCAGTCGTCGGCTTCGCGGCGCGAACACATGCCGAGTTCGGCCATGCGTTTGTTCAGTCGAATGGTGGCGGGGCCATTGCCGGGTGAGGTGACGGACGTCACGGGCTTGGGAATACGGCGAGCGCCGGAAGGGGGGAGAGGAGCAGTCATGGAACCTCCATTTTGCTACAAGACCTGTCATCCGCTACTAACTGTCATTCCTCCATATAGAATGATTTCGCTGCGGCGCATGACCGGATGTGCGACGGGTAAAAACTTACAACACAGGAGACACATTCATCATGCGTATTCAGAACATTCTGGGCGCCGCTGTACTGGCAACTTTGGCCAGCACTGCTTTTGCTCAACAAGCGGCCGCACCAGCCGCACCGCCATCTTGGAAACAAGGCAGCGCACCGGAACAAGCCGCCTCTTCGCTGCATCCTTTTGCGCCGCACCTGACAGGCCGACCAACCAGCGAACTGAAGATGGACACGCTCAAGCTCCCCAAAGGCTTCAAAATTGAAGTCTGGGCAGAAGGCGTACCGGAAGCCCGCACCATGGCCTTGGGCGACAAGGGCACTGTGTTTGTGGGCAATCGCAACCTGTCGGTCGTTCACGCCATCGTTGACAAAGATGGCAAGCGAGAAGTAAAAGTACTTTTAAAAGGCATGAACACCCCTAACGGCATCGTCTTTGACAAAGGGACGCTGTATGTTGCCGAGCGCAATCGCATCACGCGCTACGACAACATTGAATCCAATCTGGACAACCCCGGTGAAGGCAAGGTGGTGATCGACAACCTTGACCCGAACAAGGCGGCCGGCCATTTCTGGAAGTACATGGTCATGGGTCCGGACGGGAAGCTGTATTTCAACATCGGCTCGCCACAAAACATCACCATGCCTACCTACAACGAGGCATCGATCCTGCGTGTTGATCCGAAGACCGGCATCATGGACAACTATGCGCAAGGCGTGCGCAACAGCGTTGGCATGGCCTTTCACCCTGTCACCAAACAACTCTGGTTCACCGAGCATGGCCGTGACTGGCTGGGCACCGACTTGCCAAACGACGAGCTGAACGTGGCAACGAAAAAAGGTGAAAACTTTGGCTTTCCATACTGCCACCAGGGTGACACGCTTGATCCAGTCTATGGCGCCAACCGCACCTGCGACGAATTCAAAAAACCTGTTTTGAAGCTGGGTGCGCACATCGCCCCACTTGGCATGAAGTTCTACACCGGCAATATGTTCCCTGCTGAATACAAGAACAGCATGTTGATTGCACAGCACGGTTCATGGAACCGCAATCCAAAGCAAGGCTACAACCTGATTCGCGTCACTGTCGATGCCAAAGGCAAAGCCACCAAGCACGCATTCATCGATGGCTTCTTGGAGAACGAACAGGGTGACCCACCGATGTGGGGTCGTCCGGTTGACGTGCTGCAAATGAAGGATGGCGCCATCCTGTTTTCTGACGACTTCAACGGCATCATTTACCGCGTGAGCTACTCGAAGTAAAAGCATGACATTGATCCAACCCACGCGTTCAATCAACGCGCGGCGCTGGAACACAACGGCGGCCATGAAAATGGCTGCCGTTTTTGTTCTAGCCGCGCTCGCTACTCATGCCAATGCTGGACTCGAAGAAGGTCGCGTTAAAGCTCAGGCCTGCATCGCCTGTCACGGCGCTGATGGAAATTCAGTCATTCCCACCATTCCATCCATCGCAGGTCAGCCGCGTCAATTCCTTGTGACCGCCCTTTACATGTTTCGTGAAGGTCGGCGCAAGAGCGACGTGATGGCGCCTTTCGCCGCCAAGCTGAGCAATACCGACCTGAACGATCTGGCCGCGTACTTCAACGCCCAAAAAATGACGCCGCCGACGGGACAAGCCAGTGAGGAGACCGTCGCCAAAGGCCGTGCAATAACAGCCGCCAACAACTGCGTGGCCTGTCACACCGCCACGCTGGTCGGCCAACAGCAAATGCCAAGGCTGGCGGGACAGCACAAGCCTTATTTGCTGGAGCAACTCAAAGCCTTCAAGGCTGGCACGCGGGGTGACTTGGATGGCACCATGACTTCAGCCGCACAGGGATTGGTCGTCGAAGAACTCGACATGCTCGCGGACTACCTGTCGACCTTGCAAGTACCGTGAAGCCGCTGCGCGCTTGACGGTGTAGAACGTTTTAAATGAGTTCGGGATAACCATGCCATCAAAAAAAACAGTCTGCCGAAACAGTCCCGCGGAAATCGGCCGTTCTTGGGAAAAAGCATCATGGGCACTGGTAGTTGCGGGTGTTTCGCCGCTTCCACTGGCAGCCCAATCACTTGAAGAAGTGGTGATCTCCGCCACGCGGTCTGAGCAGCGCAGCTTTGATGCGCCGGCGGCAATCAGCGTGGTCGACCGCGACACCATCCAGAACGGTGGACCGCAGATCAACCTGTC